>JBQTIJ010000293.1:0-4566 GCA_052388255.1 Phycisphaerales bacterium | reverse complement strand
GATCGTGCCTGAATGCACCGGCGGCGCCGGTGCGGAATGTCAACCAACGAACGGCCCGGCCCATGCGGTCGGGCCGTTTTTTTGTGGGCCTGCGGAGTACCGGGTCGAGGACGAAAGGAACCTGCACCCTCGCCGTGCGAATACTCTTGGCCATGCTCCACCGCGCTGCCCGATCGACGACGCTCCTGGTCCTTGCCGCCTTGGCGGGCACGGTCCAGGGTTGCGGCTCAGGAGGTGGCGGTGGAGCGGCAGGGAGCGCGAGTACTGCCCGAGCCATCGGCGCAACGGGCAACCCACCCACGGCCACGCTCACGGCGACCAACGCCGCCGACACGCGCGAACTGCTCCAGAAGCTCGCCCGGGGCGACAAGACGTTCAACGACCTCTCGGCCGAACAGAAGCAGTTGGTGCTCGCTGCGGTCGCGCTCGAGCGTGAGCGCAAGGCCGCGCGGCGCTAAGCATCCACAGAACACGGCCCATCAGGCTGAGGGGCTGCGTCTGAAGGCCGCGAGCCCGATCACAAACCCGAGGATCCCCATTCCGAGCAGCACCGCCGCGGGCAGGGCCAGTTCGCTCGCGTCAAGCCCGCGCCACAGTGCGCCCTGAATGATCTGCCCGGCCCACTTGAAGGGGCTGATCCCCGCGAAGGTCTTCATCCACTCGGGCATGAACATCACCGGGATGGTGCCCCCGCCGATCATCGCCAGCACGAGCACCACCGCGCGGGCCAGGCCCGAGGCCGCCCCCTCGGTCGTGCTCACGCCCGCGATGAACACCATGACCCCGACAAAGCCGATCGAGGCGACCACCATCGCGCCGAGCAGAAGAAGCGGATCGCGGACGCCCATGCCGAAAAAGAGCACGCCTACGAGCATGAGCACCCCCTGCACCAGCAGGCAGGTCACAAAGCAGGCGAGCGCCTTGCCGATGAGGATCTGCCACCGCGCCAGGGGTGCGCAGGTCAGCCGCATGAGCGTCCCTCGGGCCCGCTCCCCAGCGAGTGAGGTCGCGAACGCCATCACGCACCCCATGAGCCCCCAGATGATGCCCTGCGGGAAACTCACCTCCGCCGAGTTCGCCGGGCCTGTGCCGGCTGAGCGAAGCTCCGCAAGGTGTACGCTGACGGGCTGGAAACGAAAACCCCCGGCCGGGTCATCAGGTGCGGCGCCGGGTGTTGCGCTCCCCGTCTGGTCGCTGCTCACAGCCCCCACACTCGCGAAGAGCGCGTTGAGCAGGAGTTTGCGTCCCGGCGGAAGGGCGCGGTCGCTGTTCACGCTCGCGCGGGCCCGGTCGAGCATCGTGGTCATGCGCGAGGACTCGCCAAACGCCGAGACCACCTGCCGGTAACCGATCTCGTTGAGGGTTCCGATGAGCAGGCCCCCTTCCGCCTTGCGCGAGGGGTCGATGAAACCCTCAATCCGCATGGACCCACCGGCAAGGATCGAGGAGGAGGACGACTCAAACCCCTCGGGCAGCACCACACACGCGGCCGCCTGCTCCCGTCTCACCAGCCGCTCCCCCTCAGCGCGTGTCGGTGCAGGCGTGACCCGGAGCCCATCCGTGGCGGCAAGTTCCCGGGCAAAGGCCACCGACGCGGGGCCGCCATCTTCGTTGACGATGGCGAGTTCAAGCAGGCCGCTCCCTCCGCCACCGCCGAAGACCTTCGCGAAGAAGATCGCGATCAGCAGCGGGAAGATGAACGTAAAGAAGGCGTTCAGCCGATCGCGAGCGAGAAGCCGGAGGTCCTTGGTCGCGATGGCGAGGAGTGTCTTCATCCGTCGCGCAGGTTCCGTCCCGTCAGATTCAGGAAGACCGATTCGAGCGAGGGCGTCTCGATGCGCACGGCCGTCAGCCGCGGTCCTTCTGCGGCCATGGCCCGTGCCAACTCCGCCAGCGGCTCGCGCGTCGGTGTTCGCTCGGGCGTGCCCCCGCGCTCGCAAACGACCACGCTCTCGCCCCCGTGCCGGCTGACAAGGTCCTCGACCGTTCCGAGCGCGAGCAGGCGTCCCTTGTCCACGATGGCCACGCGGTCGCAGAGTCGCTGCGCCTCCTCCATGTAGTGCGTCGTGTAAACCACCGTCCGCCCCGCGCGCTTCATGCCCGCCACGAGCTCAAGGATGTTGTTGCGGCTCTGCGGATCGACCCCCGCGGTCGGCTCATCAAGAAGCACCACGGGCGGATCGTGCAGGAGCGCCGCGGCGAGGTTCAGCCGCCGCTTCATGCCGCCGGAGAATGTCCCGGCCCGGTCGTCGCCCCGTGGGGCAAGGCCCACTTCCTCCAGTACGCGCTCCACATGCTGCGCAAGCCGGGCTCCGCGGAGGTCGTAAAGCGTGCCAAAGAACCGCAGGTTCTCGCGGGCCGTCAGGTCGTCGTAGAGCGACACCGCCTGCGGCGCGACGCCGATAGAGCGGCGAACCTGCGCGGTCGTCGGCGATCCGAGCCCGTCGAGCGTGACCTCGCCCTCATCCGGGCGCAGCAGGCCGATCATCATGGAGATGGTCGTGGTCTTCCCCGCGCCGTTGGGTCCGAGCAGCCCGAAGACCTCGCCGCGGTCGATCCGGAGCGACAGACCGTCAACCGCCGTGACGTTGCCAAAGACCTTGCGCACGGCGCGGATCGTGATCATCGTCGGTGGGCCGGGGTCTGATGGCGGTGGGGTTCACAGCGGCGTCGCGGCCAGGTCCCGCTCGACCTCCTGCCAGCAGAGCGCGATCCGCCGAGGCGAGAAATCAAACTCCAGCCCGGCCCCCGCGAAGAGTTCGCGGAGCGGACGAGAGCCGCCGAGCGCAAGCCCGGCCTTGTACCTTCCAAGGGCCGCGGCCGGGTCCTTCTTGTACCCCGCGTACAACTGGAGCGCCCCCAGTTGGGCGATGCCGTACTCGATGTAGTAGAAGGGCGCGGTGAAGAGGTGGAGTTGGCGATGCCAGAGCGACTCGAGCACATGCTCAAGCCCTGTCCAGTTCGTCCCGGAACCAAACCGGTTCATGAGCCCCATCCACACCCGGGCCCGCTCCTGACGGGTGTGGCCGACATGGGTGTAGAGCCAGTCCTGGAACTGATCGATCGTGGCGATCCAGGGGAGGATGCTCGCGAGCTGCTCCATGTGAACGCGCCGGGCCCGTTGCGCGTCGGCGGGTGAGAAGAACTCATCGAGATACGGATACGCCGCGAGCTCCATGCTCATCGACGCGACTTCACAGAACTCGAGCGGGATATCGCTGCGGTAGTTCACCAGCGGATCGGCCCGGCAAAGGATCGAGTGGAAGGCGTGCCCGGCCTCATGCACCATGGTCTCAACATCGCGCAGCACGCCCGCGGCGTTCATGAAGATGAAGGGCACCCGCCGGCGGTCGCGGTTGGCCTGGTATCCCCCCGGGGCCTTGCCCTTGCGCGAGTCGAGATCAAGGCATGATTCGCCCGCGGGCGGAGAGCGGAGCGCATCGAACATGTCCGCCAGCCCACCGGGGGCGGGATCCATGCGCCGGAAGACCCGAGCCGTGCGCAGCACAAGGTCCTCACCGTTCACGAAGGGGCGCAGCGGCGAGCGGCCCAGCGGGTCAACGCTCATGTCCCAGGGGCGGAGGGTTTCGAGTCGTAGAGCTGCGCGGCGATCTTCACTGATGCGGCGGAGCGCGGGCACCACCGAGCGCTCACACCCCTCCGCGAAACTGGCGCAGTCGGCGGGGCCATAGTCAAACCGGCGCTTGGCCCGGAAGATGTAGTCGCGGTAGTTCGCAAAGCCCGCGTTCAGCGCCACGGTGTGGCGCAAGGCCAGCAACTGGTCGAAGATATCGTCGAGTCGGTCGCGGTCGGCAAGGCGGCGCTCGGCCACCAGCCGCCAGGCCTCTTCGCGCGTTGCCCGGTCGGTCTCCTCCTGATAGCGGGCCATCTGCGGCAGGGTCTTCTCCTCGCCCCGGAAGCGCACGCTCATCGCCCCGCACACCTCGCTGAAGCGCGTCTCAAGCCGCGTGATCTCGGTCTCGATCGGCACATTCTCCGGCCGAAAGAGCTCGACGAACGTCCGCAGGTCCCTCAGCAGAACCCCGTACCGCTCCGCATCAAGGGCCGCAGCGTGTGGGCTCTCGGCGATCTTGCAGTCGAGCGCGAAACCCGTCTCCTTCAGCTCGGGCTGAACGTCCTCGACAAAGTCGAGATAGGCCTTTTTCACGCCCTCGTCGTCGGTGTGGCAGGTCATGTTGATGTGCAACACACTCCCGGCCTCCGCCGCCGCGGCGTCGAGTTCGCTTCGATCAAGGATCAGGTTTTCAAGGTCGGCCGGCGAGTCTATAGAACGTCCGATGAGTTCCATGTACAAAGGGCGCAGAGCATCCCACGAGGTTCCGTCAAGCTGGGGCGGAACGAAGTTGGAGAACGGTTTCACAGGGTGCAGCATCGCGTCTGAGGATAGACGCGGTGCCACAGGGCTCATCCCGCCTTCTTCTTGGGCGGGCTCAGCGGCACGACCATCGACCCGGGCGGCGGCTCGGCCACGGGTGCCTTGGGCGCGGTCTCGCTGATGAGGGCCTTCATGGGCGTGGCCAGAGAACGACGAACAAGCCACGGCCA
>JBQTIJ010000292.1:0-2049 GCA_052388255.1 Phycisphaerales bacterium | reverse complement strand
CTGCCATAGGTCAACCCGCCCGGCCCGCGCGTGCCGTCACCCCCGTTGCCGCCATGGGCCGCGCCGCCCGCATCATCAAACGGTGCGTTCGGGCCGCCTCCCGGGCCCATTGCAGCACCAAACCCGCGTCGGCTCACATCCACCGCACCTCCGACATCGACCACGACAGATGCGAATGTCAGGTTTGCGCTTTGCCCCGAGTCGTGGCTGACCTTCCCGCCCGAGCGCACATGCAGCACGTCCATGCCGAACGCCTGCTCGCCGTTGAAGATCGCTGCCTCGCCAGCGAGGGTGCTGCCTTCGATCGTGATGGTCCCGCCCGGCTCCCCGATCGTGCGCGTGTACACCGTCCCCGCGCCGCCGACAAACGCCGGGTTCCCGGAGAAACCTCCGAACGCGCGCACCACACCCACGAAGGTACTCGTCCCCGAGTAGACCGCGATCCGTCCGCCTCCACCGCCGCCACGATTGCCGTTGCTCGATGCTCCCCCGTCCGCAGAGATCAGCCCTGACCCTCCAAGATTCCCCGCGATGATGTGGATCGCCCCACCCGCGCCGCCCCCGCCAAGTGTCTCACCCCCACGGGCCAGCACCTGTCCATCCACCGTCGCCGTTCCTTGTACAGCGAGCCGCAAGCGTCCGCCGCCAAACCCGCCAGCGCCACCGCCCGAGCCCAGCCGTGCCGGCACATGGACCGAGCCATAGGTCACCCCCATCGGTCCACGCAGTCCCGGTCCGCCGTTTCCACCGTGCGAGCCGCCGCCCGCGTCATTGCCCGGCGCAAGGGGCCCGCCACCCGGCCCCGCGCTCGATCCGAAGCCGCGCCCCGTCACATCGATCCGTGACGCTGGCAGGACCCCCGAAACCCCCTCAACAAAGAGATCGCCCGCGACCGTGAGGTCAAGCCCTTCGATGATTGCTGTGCCATCCCCCGTCGAATCAAACGATGCACCGGCCGGGTGCGTCACTACACCCTCCACGCCCGCACCATTCCGCACCACCGCGAGCCCAGCGATGGTGTGACTTCCACTGATGGTCAGTGTTGTCCCTTGCACGGTCACGAGCGCCGTCGCGAGCGGCACACCGTTGATCATCGTCGCCGTCGGCCCAACCGTGGTCGGCGTCGTCACCATCACGGGCTGGGCCAAAGCCCGCACCGTCACCGTCAGCGAAGCAACCCCGGCGAGTGCGGAAACAGACATCCAGCGCATGATGGACCCCTTGGGACTCAGCCGAAGCCCGAACCAAAACCCCCCGCGCTCTGCGCAGGACGCCTCCACACCATACACCGCCGATGCTCCGGTGCCAGTGCCGCCTCGGCCTCTTCATCAATCATCCATCACCGGCCATGCGGGCGTTCCGCCGATATGCCCGCGCATCGGCAAAGTTCGTTCGCGCCCCTTCGGCTCACCCGCGCCGGCCGTCCCGCTTCGGTGGGCCATCGCGCCGGCCGTCCCGCTTCGGTGGGCCATCGCGCCTGCCGCTCGATCCGTGGCGCGGGCCACCCGCACCACGCCCCGGACGCGCTCCACCGCGCCCGCCCGGCCGCCCCCCGCGGCGCGAGGACGCGCCGCGCGGGCCACCGTTGCGCGTCCCCGTCCTCGGCTTGCGCGCCGGTGCCGATTCGGTGTCCGGTCGCGCGGCATCCGCCGCCGCGGCCTCGCCCGTGCCCCGCGCCGCCGGTTCATTGTTCGTCCCCAGCGTGTACTTCTTTTCGCTGTACATCGTCTCGACCTTCGCCGCGAACGTCCCATCGTCCGGGCCCGGCAGGCGCGTCCCGAGCGCCACCAGCAGATCGATCAAGCCAAGGTAATCGGCAGTGTGGATGAACTCCGGCCCGCACCGCGGCGGGCCCAGCACCGTCGCGTCATACGTCCCCGCCTGCCGCTGGGGAACTACCACAACATGACGCACCTTGATGCGCTGCAGGCGGGGACGTATGACGCGACGGTGCTGGGCCCGCCGCGGTGCGGGCCGGAGTTCATCCACACTGCCGATTACCTTGGCTTGATCGATCTGCTGGTGGCGCTCGGGACGCGCCTGCCGGGC
>JBQTIJ010000291.1:0-10240 GCA_052388255.1 Phycisphaerales bacterium | reverse complement strand
TTCGAGACCATCGATCCCGGAATGTCCGATCACCTCGGCCTCCGCGCCGGCATCGTCTTTGACCGCTGAGACCATCCCCTTCGCGCCTTTACCTACGCTCCGCGCATGGCGGACCTCTTCGCAGCGCGGCGGGCCGAGGCGCTGGCCCGGGCCCAGCCCTTGGCGCTCCGCATGCGCCCGCGGACCCTTGACGAGTTCGCTGGCCAGTCCCACATCCTCGGCGAGGGCAAACTCCTGCGCCGCCTCATCGCCTCCGGCCGCTTCACATCGCTCGTCTTCTTCGGCCCACCCGGCACAGGCAAGACCACTCTTGCCGAACTCGTCGCCACCGCCACCGACCGCCACTTCGAGAAGGAGATCGCCGCCTCCGTCGGGGTCGCCCGCATTCGCGAGATCATTGAGGCCGCCGCCCGGCGACTGGCCGACACCGGCCGCCGCACCGTCCTCTTTCTCGATGAGATCCACCGCTTCAGCCGCTCGCAGCAGGATGTCCTTCTTGGCGATGTCGAACGCGGTGTCCTCTCCCTGATCGGCGCCACCACCGAGAACCCCCTCTTCGCCATCAACGCCGCCCTCATCAGCCGCAGCACGCTCTTTCGGCTTGAGCCACTCACCGAGGACGAGATCCTCACCCTCCTCGAGCGGGCCGCCACCGACCGCGAGCGTGGCGTCGCCGCCGCGGGGCTGACCATCACGCGCAGCGCGATGGCCCTGTGGGCCCGCGCCTGCGATGGTGATGCCCGCCGCGCCCTCACCGCGATGGAGGTCGCTGTTCTCTCCGCTGCGCCCGCGGGGACATCCGGCAGTGTCATCGATGATGCCGTGGCGCGTGAGTCCATCCAGCAGAAGATGGCTGTCTACGGCGACGATGAGCACTTCGATTCCGCCAGCGCCATCATCAAGTCCATCCGCGGCAGCGACCCCCAGAGTGCGGTCTACTGGCTGGCCCGAATGCTTGAAGGGGGTGAGGACCCGCGCTTCATTGCCCGCCGCCTCGCCATCCTCGCCAGCGAGGACATCGGGAACGCCGACCCCCGCGCCATCATGATCGCCGAGGCCGCGTGGTCGCTGGTTGAGCGCATCGGCCTTCCTGAGGCCCGCATCACCCTCGCTCAGTGCGTCACGTACCTCGCCCTCGCGCCCAAGAGCAATGCTGCGTATGTCGCGATCGAGGAGGCCCTGAAGGACGTTCGCGAGGGCCGCACCATCGCCGTCCCGAGTGCCATCAAGGATGGCATGGTCAAGAAGAGCATCCGCGTCAGCGAGGGGGCGGGGCCGGGAGAGTCGTATCGATACGCCCACGACCAGACCGCCAACACCTCGATCGGTGCTGTCACCGGCCAGGCCGACCTCGGTCGCACCTACTACCGGCCAACCGACCGCGGTGCAGAGCGCATCCTCGCCGATCGGCTGACCGAGGTCGAGCAGGCCCGCGCGGCCCTGCGTGCCCGACCCGAACCCCAGCCACGACCCGACCACTGATCGTTCGTGTGCGTGCCCATCTTCTGCGGGAACCTGCTGGCGAAGCCCGTTGTCGCGTGTACATTTGAGTGACCGCCCCACCCGGAGGCACCCTCATGTCCCGTTCCTTTGCTGCGTTCGGCGTCACCCGTGTTGCCCGCATCCGCTCGGTGCTCTTCGCGGCGGGCCTGCTCGCCTGTCCGATGGGCGCTCTTGGCCAGGAATACACGGTCACCGATCTCGGCACTCTCCAGCCCAACAACGAAGGCATCGCCGGTGCCCGCGCCATCAGCAACACCGGCGCGATCACCGGTTACTCCTACATCAACGCCACCGCCTACCACGCGTTCCTTATCCCCGCGGGTGGCGGTCCCATGATCGACCTCGGCTTCTTCAATTCCTCGAGCTTCTTCTCGATTGGCTACGCCGTGAACGACGCTGGCCAGGTTGCGGGCGCAGCCCAGACGCAGTCGACCGGCTTCGCCACCGCGCTGCGGGCCGCCCCGCTTGTGGATCTTCCCGAACTCCCCGGCGGCGGTGATTCCTTCGGCTTCGGCATCAACAGCACGGGCGTCATTGTCGGCTGGTCCAACCAGGCCCAAGGGTGTGGCGGACCCTTCTGCACCAACAACCCAGGTCGCGCCACCATGTGGACCGGCAATGGCATCACCATCCTCCCAGCGCTCGGAGGGATCGGCAGTCTCGCGACTGGCATCAACGACGCAGGCATTATCTGCGGGTACTACAACACCAACGGCAACGGCGACCCCCACGCCATGCGCATCACCGCCGCTCTCACCGAGGACCTCGGCACGCTGGGCGGACCGCGCAGTACCGCCAACGCCATCAACGCAGCGGGTCTCATTGTCGGCGCGGCGGACCTCCCCGGCGGAACCACGCGCGCGACCCTGTGGAGCCCCGGTCAGACGGCCTCGCTCGGCAGCATGGACGGCAAGCCCGTCAGCGAGGCCCTCGACATCAACAACGAGGCCGTCGCGGTCGGTTACTCCGCCAACGCCAACACCAGCCAGCCCCGGGCCACGCGCTTCCAACTCGGGAGCGCGCCCGTTGACCTGAATGGCCTCATCCCGACCGACTCCGGTTGGCTCCTACAGATCGCCTTCAGCATCAACGACTCCGGCCACATCGTGGGTGAGGGCCAGTTGAACGGCCTGACCCGCGCCTTCCTGCTCACGCCGATCGAAGTCGATCCTCCCTGCCCGGTGGACTTCAACTCCGACGGCATCGTCGAACCCGGCGACCTTGACGACTTCATCACGGCCTTCTTCTCTGATGATGCCGACGAGCGGGCCCGTTGTGACTTCAACAATGACGGCATCGTTGAGCCCGGCGATCTCGACGAGTTCATCACCGCCTTCTTCGACGGCTGTTGAACCTCGCAATCGGCCCCTCGCCAACCCCCCGGCCCACTCACTTCGCCCCGGTGTGGCCCCGGCCTTGACCCTTTTTCCATCCCTCCCCGATGGGCATCCCTGTGGGGCGCGCCCCTATGCTTCCGGACCTCATGGAGAGGTGGCCGAGAGGCTGAAGGCGACGGTTTGCTAAACCGTTTTACTGGTTTAGGCCGGTAACGGGGGTTCGAATCCCCCCCTCTCCGTTCCAAGGAAAAGGTACTCGGAAGAGTGCCTTTTTTCGCTTTTGTCCCCGTGAGCCGGCGGGCCGGACCTCCCGCAACAAGGCCCTGCGCAAAGCATGCCGGATGCCGCGCTGGCCGGGGGTGCCAAGGGGTTGATCCGGTGCCCCTGTTCGACCGATCCAAGGAGGGTGGGCCGCGCGCATCCGCGCTGGCCACCCGGAGCGTTCCTGATTATGAAGAGCCAGTTTGTCAAGGACATGTACTACGCCACCGTGGGCCGGACCACCATCGTCTCCAAGTGGTGGCATTCCCTGCGCAAGGAGCAGTACCGCGGCAAGTTCGTTCAGCTCGGCTGCGGCAAGGAGTACATCCCCGGCATGATCAATGTCGAGGCCAACTTCCAGCGCAAGCGCGACATCTGGCTCGATATCAACGTCGGCCTGCCCTTTGCCAGCAACTCCATCAAGGGCCTCTACGCCAGCCACATCATGGAGCACCTGACCGCCGCCCGCAATCGCGCGGCCTACCGCGAGTTCTTTCGCGTGCTTGAGCCGGGCGGAAAGCTCCGCATCCTCGTCCCTGATCTTGAGTACGCCATCAACGCCTACGTCTCCAAGGACGCCCCGAAGTTCCCCGAATGGCCCGAGACCTACCGGAGCTTCGGCGGCAAGTTCAACAACTTCACCCTCGTCTGCAACCAGCACTTCGTCCTCTTTGACTTCTCGCTCATGGAGGAGTTCCTCACCGAGGCCGGCTTCACTCAGGTCGAGCGCAAGAAGACCGCCGAGTCCGACTACTTCAGCCCTGAGCACATGCAGTACGAGCCCAAGACCAGTTGGGGACCGCTCCTTCAAGCGGATCTCTCGCTGATCGTCGAAGCCCGCAAGCCCGTCTGACCATTCGCACTCGGCCCCGGTACCCCCTCCGGCACGCTCGCGTACGGTTGTCGCCCCGTGCTGAAGGTCATGCACATCACCGAGTCGATGGCCGCTGCGGGCGGGGGAACGTCCACCGCTTTCATCGAGATCATCGAGGCCCTGCGAACTCAGTCGGATTCGGTCGAGGTCTCCGCTCTCAGCCCCCGGCTTGAGCCGGGCGACGAGTCCCTCCGCCGCATCGCCCATCATGACCCGAGCGGCTGGATCTGGACCGGCCCCCCCGGCAGGTTCCGCCCCGGTGCATTCTTCGAGCGTGCCGCGGAGGAACTCCGCCGCCGCCGCCCGGACCTGCTGGTCGCCCACGGCCTCTGGTGTACCGACATTGTCGCCCTTGGACGGCTCGCCCAGGCCCTCGGCATCCTCACCGTTCATCATCCCCACGGCATGCTCGTTCGCGAAGCCCTTGCGCGCAGCCGCATGAAGAAGCAGGTCTTCCGGTTTCTCACCGGTCTCCCCGCCGTCCTCCGCGGCTCGCGCGCTGTCGTCTTCGCCACTGAGGGCGAGGTCGCCGGCAGCGATCTCAGCATGCTCGGCACAGCACGCCGCGCTGTTGTGCCTCTTCCTGTTCCCATCGAGGTGAGCGCCAGCGAACTCCCCGCGCTCCGCGCCGCCGGTCGAGCCACCCTCGCCTCCCTCTTTGCCGCGCCGGTCGGTCCTGACGACAAGGTCGCCATCTTCGTCGGCCGCCTCCACCCCGTCAAGCGCGTCGAACTCTCGCTCGCCGCCCTTGCCGCGAGCGGCCAGCAGAACGTGCGACTCCTCCTTGTCGGTGATGGCGAGCCCGCTTACGTCGAGAACCTCCGCGCTCTGGCGCAGCGCCTTGGGCTTCTTCACCGCATCGCCTTCGCGGGGTGGCGGAGCGGCCGCGACAAGTGGCAACTCCTCGCCGCGGCTGACGCCCTTCTGATCAACTCCGAGTTTGAGAACTTCTGCTACGCCCTCGTTGAGGCCCTCATCGCAGGCGTCCCTGTCGTCGCCACCGCCAATCTTGCCATGGCCCCCGCGCTCGTCGCCGCGGGCGGGGGCCTCAGCGCCCCCGGGGGAGCCGCTGCCCTTGGCGCTGCCCTCGGCCGCCTGCTCGCCCTCCCTGCCCACAGCCGCGCTGCCATGGCTGCCGCCGGCCGAACCTGGGTCGAGCAGAACTTCAGCCGGCAGGCCGTCGGCCGTGCCATGCTCGGGGTCTATCGCGGCTGAGGTGCCAAGTCGCCCCGGGGTTTTTGCCCGGCGTGTCGTGCGACCCCATCCCGCATCCGCACCCTCTATGCGGCTCGAACTCATATTTGGTATTCGTTCGCGTCTCTCCACCCCTTGCACACAGAGTTCGGTTCGGGGTGGCAATCACAGCACGAATCTGCGACAATGCCCCGACGCGGTGTGCACCGCGGCGGTCGGCAGCGGTGAAAGATGCCGCGGCGGCTGTTTCTGATGATGTTGATCGCGTAGCAGGGCGATGACTTGCGCGCGCTACGTTGTTGTCGCTATTGGCCTCACTCTGGAGCAGATGCCTATGTCATTCCCCTCTCCCGCCCCGAACTCCGCAGATATTGGTGTCGTGGGCATGGCCGTGATGGGCCAGAACCTCGCCCTGAACATCGCCGACCACGGGTTCAAGGTGGCGATCTACAACCGCTCGCCCGGCCGCACGCAGGCGGTGGTTGAGGAGAACCCGCCCAGCGTCTTCGGCAACACGGGCGGCGCGATTGTCCCCGCCAATGGCGACCCCGATGGCGGTACTGAAGGCCTGAAGGAGTTCGTCAAGAGCATCAAAGCACCGCGCTGCGTTGTCATCATGGTCGAGGCCGGCAAAGGCACCGACGCGGTCATCAACAACCTCGCCAAACTTGTTGACAAGGGCGATGTCATTGTCGATGGCGGCAACGCCGAATGGCAGGACACCATTCGCCGCGAGAAGATGCTGACCGAAATGGGCATCCACTTCGTCGGCTCGGGCGTCTCCGGTGGCGAGACGGGCGCGCGCTTCGGCCCGTCGCTCATGCCCGGCGGCAAGCCGGAAGGGTGGAAGGTCCTGAAGCCCTTCTGGGAGGCGATCGCCGCGAAGGTCGACGAGAAGACCGGCAAGCCCCTCGAAGGTGCAGCCCCTGGCAAGCCCGTCAAGGGCGGGGTCACCTGCACGACGCACATCGGCCCCAACGGCGCCGGTCACTATGTCAAGATGGTCCACAACGGCATCGAATACGCCGACATGCAGCTCATTTGTGAGGCCTACCAGTTCATGCGCGATGCGCTTGGCATGAACCCCGGCGAGATGAGCAAGGTTCTTGCCGAATGGAACAAGGGTGACCTTGACTCGTTCCTCGTGGAGATCACCGCTGACGTCCTGGGTCAGAAGGACCCCGTCACCGGCAAGCCCTTCGTCGACATCGTCCTCGACCGTGCCGGCCAGAAGGGCACCGGCAAGTGGACAATCGGCAGCTCGCTCGAACTGGGCGTCCCCGCCGCGACCATGGCCGAGGCGGTCTTCGCCCGCAACATCTCCGCTATCAAGCACGAGCGAGAGATCGCCGGTCGCACGCTCAAGGGCCCCGCTAAGGGCAAGAGCCCCATCGAGCACACGAACTGGGTCGAGGCCGTCAAGAACGCCCTCTACTGCTCCAAGATCTGCTGCTACGCCCAGGGCTTCGCGCTCATGAGCGTCGCCAGCAAGGCCCAGAACTGGGACCTCAAGCTCGGCGAGATCAGCATGATCTTCCGCGGCGGGTGCATCATCCGGGCTCGTTTCCTGCAGAAGATCTACGAGGCGTACAAGAAAGACGCCAACCTCTCCAACCTGATGATGGATTCGTACTTCGCGGGCGCGCTCGAGAAGGGCCAGGCCGATTGGCGCGCCGTCGTCGCTCAGTGTGCCCTCACCGGCGTCCCCGTTCCCGCCTTCGCCTCCGCCCTGTCGTACTACGACAGCTACCGCAGCGCCAACCTCCCGGCCAACCTCCTGCAGGGCCAGCGCGATTACTTCGGCAGCCACACCTACGAGCGCACCGACGACTACGAGAAGTCGAGCAACAAGGCCCTCAAGGGGCAGACCTACCACCTTGACTGGACCGCCCCCGGCCGCCCCCAGCTCGTTATCAAGAAGTAAGTCAGAACCCACTCCGAAATTCAGTGCCCAAACGCACGCCCCGGCCCTGTCCGGGGCGTTTTCGTGCGCGTGGGCCTTCCCCCAGACAGCACCCGTCCCTGTCCGAAAGGTGGCCGCCCTGCGCCGGCAGGGTACATTGAACGTGTCCGGTCCTGTCTGGTTCGTCGCAAGCCGTGCCTTCATCAAGGGCCAGGACACCATGTTGGAGGGCCGACCATGACCACCCGCCTGCTCACACTCGCGCTCCTGACCAACGCTGCGGCGGCCTCCGCCACTCTTGGTCAGTTCGTCACCTATCAAGGCAATGCCGCCGTCGAAGCCACATGGCGCGCCGCTGCGGGCGGCAATGTGCCGCTCGAGGACTTCGAGGGCTTCGCCGCTGTTCCCAACCCGTTCTCCGGCCCCAGCGACGCCGTGAGCACCCTCCCGGCCTTGGGCATCGGACTCTTCGGCAGCGTCCCTGGCACATTCCCCGGGGTCTACGCGGACGCCAGCTTTGCCCACTCCGGGACGAAGCAACTCGCCAACTTCGGCGGTGGAATCAACCGTTTCGGCGATTTCAACTTTGCTCCGACTGCCGGGCGGTCGATTCGTGCCCTCGGGTTCTGGCAGTGCGATCCGCAAGGCGACCAGACCCTCTTCGTCTACGACGCCTCGGACAACCTCGTTGGCACCATCACCGGCCTGATCAACAACGGATCGGGGAACTCCTTTGCCGGGTTCATCTCCAGCGTTCCCATCCACCGCGTGTTTGTAGAGGGAAGTCTTGGTGATGGGTACAACCACATCGACGACTTGCAGATCGTGACCGTCTCGACTACACCCTGTCGCACCGACTTCAACGACGACGGCCTTCTGAGCCCCGACGACCTTGATGAGTTCATCACCTTCTTCTTCAGCGATGTCGCGGAGGAGCGCGGCCGCTGCGACTTCAACGGCGACGGCTTTGTTGAACCCGGTGACCTTGACGAGTTCATCACGAGTTTCTTTGAAGGATGTTGAGGCGGGCGAGTGGATCGTCCTCGGCTAAGCGGGAAGGACTCTTCGAGGGCGAAATCGGCCCCCGGCCGCGGCCAATGATGGAGCATGACTGAAGCAACTTCTCGCGGGTTGGCGGCGGATGGGGCGGGCGTTGATGGTGGAGTGGTGGCTGCGCCGGGGTCGTTCGGGCCGGTGCAGGCGGGGGAGCGGGTGAACGCGGTCGATCTGTTGCGCGGGTTTGCGCTGTGCGGCATCCTGCTCATGAACATCGTGTCGTTCGCGCTGCCCTCGTCGGCATATGTGAACCCGGCGGCTGAATCGCTTGTGCCGTATGCAGGTGAGTTCACGGGTCTGAACTTCGCGGTGTGGCTGGCGCAATACCTGTTGTGCGACGGGAAGATGATGAGCATCTTCTCGATGCTCTTTGGGGCGGGGCTGGTGCTGATGGACGGGCGGGCTGCGGCGCGGCACGGGGTCGAGAGGAAGGGACGGTTTGCGGGGGTGTACTACCGGCGAATCGGTACGCTGCTGGTGATCGGGATGGCGCACGCGTACCTCGTGTGGTACGGGGACGTGCTGGTTACGTATGCGTTGTGCGGGCTGGTGCTGTACCCGGTGCGGGGGTGGCAGCCGCGGACGCTGATGGTGGTGGGTGCGCTCCTGATCGGTCTGGGGATGCTGATCGGGACGGTGGTGGGGGGATCGCTGGCGCTGATGGACTGGAAAGTCCGCGACGTGACGGGTCGGCTGGCGGAGGGAGAGTCGCCGCCGGAGCATGTGACGGAGATGCGGAAAGGCGTCGAGCAGTTCCGTGGTGACATGGTGCCAACGCCGGAGAAGGTGGCGTGGGAGGTTGCGGCTCACCGCGGGTCACCCGGAGAGATCATCTCGCACAATGCAAAGCAGGCGATGGCGTTTCAGCTCTTCCTGCTGCCGATGTTCTTTGTCTGGAGGGTGGCGGGGCTGATGATGATCGGGATGGGGCTCATGAAGGCCGGGGTGTTCAGCGCTTCGCGTTCGACGGGGTTCTATGTGGGGATGTCGGCGGTGGGGTATGGGCTGGGGCTCTCGCTCCTGGCGACGGCGGCGATGCTCTCTGTGCGGAACGGGTTCGAGCCGATCGCGGAGTTTCTGTATGTGTGGCGGTTCAACGAGGTGGGGAGCTTGGCGGTGGCGCTCGGGCATGTTGGGGTGGTGATGCTGGTCCATCGCGCGGGGGGGCTCGCGTGGTTGCGCTCGCGGCTTTCCGCGGCGGGGCGGATGGGGCTCACGAACTACCTGGCGCAGTCGCTGATCTGTGTGTTCATCTTCTGGGGGTGGGGGTTCGGTCTGTTTGGGAAGATTGAGCGGGGGTGGCTGCCGCTCTTTGTGGTCGGGGTGTGGGCGCTGGAACTGGCATGGAGCCCGTGGTGGCTGGCCCGGTTCAGGTTCGGCCCGGCGGAGTGGGTGTGGCGTTCGTGCTCGCACCTGCGGGCACAGCCGATGCGTATCGGCTCGAACGGGGCTTGAGAGCCGCGGGTGGCTGCGCGGGCTCAGATGGCGAAGAACGCGGTGATGAACTCGTCAAGGTCGCCGGGTTCGACGAATCCGTCGCCGTTGAAGTCAAGCGGGTTGCCAGCGGGCGGGGTGGGGCCGGGCATGACGACCATGGCGACGTTGTACCCTTGGTCGGGCGAGCCGGCGTTGCCGCTCACTGTGGGGTCGAGGAACAGGCCATCGTTGTTGCGGTCGTAGACGATCTTGCACCGGAGGACGAGCGCGGCGAGTGAGCGCGGGTCGGCGTAGCCGAGGTCGCCCGCCGCGAGGCCGGGGGTGAGGTCCTGGACGATGTTGCCGGCGAAGATGCTTCCGGAGTCCACCGAATCGGCATCGGCGGTCGAGAGGAACTGGATCTGGTAGTTGAGGGTGCTGTTCTGGCCGGCGATGATGTCGCCGACTTCGGCGAGTTGTTCGAGCTCATATGCACCGGTCGCGCTGGCGTAGTTGGCCCGGATGAGGGCGGTGGTGAGCTTGGGCCCGCCGGGTTTCTTGAGAGAGACGGTCGCGAGGAAGTAGAGGTTGCCGAGAGCGTCCATGGCGGGGGAGGAGATCGAGGGGCCGGCGGTGGCGCCCGAGAAGACCTCGCTGTAGCGGGCGATGCGGCCGATGAATGCGCTCGGGCCTGTA
>JBQTIJ010000290.1:0-5905 GCA_052388255.1 Phycisphaerales bacterium | reverse complement strand
CCCCATCATGGAGAACGAGGTGGATGCCGAATCGCCCACGCGCCAGTTCAAGGGCGTCACCATCGGCTTCTGCTGCCCCGGCTGCGATCGCAAGTGGGACCGCAAGTCCGACGAGGCGAAGATGGCGCTCCTGACCAAGATGGCCCCGGAAGCGGTCGCGGCGATCAACGCGGCAAGCAACCCGGCACTGAAGGTCGCGCGCGACTACATCGCCGCGTGCGGCAAGGCCGACGTGACGGCCCTCGACGCACTCTTCCTGGACAGGGGCCGCGCGACGGTGAGCGAAAACGCGGGCGATGAGGGGACTTGGGAGACCTACCGGGATCACCACCTGCTGCCCGAACTCAAGGAGATGCCCGGCTTCGTCATGACCGTGGCGAAGGAGGACGTGCAGACTTTCGGCACGACCTCGATCGTCCGGCAGATCGGCTCGTTCACCGTCCCCGACCCCAACCACCCCGATGCGCCGCGGAAGTTCCTCGCCGCCGTGACCTATGTCGTCGTCGATGACGGCGGGACACCGAGGATCGCCCACCTGCACTGGTCGAGCCGGGCGGAGAAGAAACCCGCCGCCGACGCCTCCGCGAAGCCCGAGACCGGGCATGGCGCGAGCGGCGGCCACGAGCACAAGTAATCGCAACCACCGTCCCGCTCCGCCGACGCGGCGTGGGACGCTTCCGCGAGCCAAGGTCGGCCGAACGGTTCGGCGAGCCGAGGTTGGCTTTCCTCAGGAGATTCTCACATGATGTTCCCACGTCCCACCGTCCTCACCTCCATGCTCTCCATGACCGCCATCTTGTTCGCCGGTGGATGCACCACGGACAAGCACACCATGACACCGGCCCAGCCGGGGCAGGTCTCGGTCTGCACCAAGTGCTATGACGAGATCGCCAAGGTGCGCGGTTCGTACAACCCTCGAACAGGTCAGCGATTCGACCACACGATCAAGACGCACCGCTGCGACGAGTGCAAGAGTGACATGAGCATCTATGAGCAAGGCGGCGTGCTCAAAGTCCGCTGCGCGTCGTGCGCACCCGAGGGTGTGGACTGCGACCGGTGCATGCCTCGCGCCGCCAAGTAAGTGCTCCCGTCCCGCTGCTCTTCCGCCGCTCCCCCGGAGACTCCGTTCATGACCTGCCATGCTCTGTCTGTCACCCATCACTTCTCTCGCATAGTTGCCACCACGGCGCTCGCACTGGTCGCGTTCGCTGGCGGCTGCGCCTCGCTCGACCCGTCTACGGATCTGCGGCGAGCGGGGGCGGTCGTCGCGGATCGGTCCGGCCTGCCCGTGGACTGGACGGTGCCGTGGGCAGACCGGAACCCGCCCTGGGACGGCAGGTCGCCGCTATCAATGGAGCAGGCGGCGACCACCGCGCTGATGAACAACCGGGCTCTTCGAACCCAGGTCGAGCAGATCGCTGCCGGGAGAGCGGATCTCGTCCAGGCCGGGCTGCTGCCCAACCCGGTCCTCGCGCTGGCGCTGCGGTTCCCGGTGGATCCCGTCGCGGGATACTCGCAGGTCGGCGCGACCGTCGTCCAGGATCTGGTCTCCCTGTGGCTGCGCCCAAGCCGCATCCGCGCAGCGGACGCCCGGCTCAACGAAACCGTGTTGACGGTGTCGGATTCGGCGCTCCGTCTGGTGGCCGACGTGAAAACATCCCACGCGCAGGTGGTCTTCGGTCAGCGGGCGGTGGCGCTCACACATGAGAACATCGCAATGGTCGAGCGCTCGATCCAGGCGCTCCAAGACCGTGTGCGGGGCGGAGAGGGCACGCCCCTCGACCCGAACCGAGCGAGGCAGCAACTCCTGTCGTTGCGAGCGGACTTGGCGTTGCAGGAACGGGAACTGGCCAAGGAGAAGCGGAGACTGCTGCTGCTGATCGGACACGCGGGCGAGGATGCGGCATGGACGGCCGCGGAAGAACACTACGACGACCATCCTGTTCATCGGCCGCAGTTGCCAACGGGGCTCGACGAATCGGCCGTTGTGGTACTGGCGACGAGTCAGCGGCTTGACGTAGCCGCCGCTCGCGCGGTCGTGCAGGCCCGTGCGGCGGAGCTGACCGAGCAGGAACGGAGCCGCATCAAGAGCCTCGGCCTCGGCGTTGCCTTTGAGCAGACCGAGGACAAGGCGCGGTTCGTCGGCCCGGACGTCGAGGTCGCGATCCCCATCTTCGATCTGAACCAGGCCCAGATCGCAAAGGCGGGCTCGCTCGCGCGGGCCTCGCTGGCCGCGTACGAGGACACCATCCAGCGCGCCGTGGCAGCCGCCCGTGTCGCCTTTGTCGAGGCGCGAAGCACCGGGGCGATCGCGGCGGAGTTCCGCCGCGACCTGATCGCGCTGGCCGAGACGAACCTTGAGCTGGCGTCCAGGTCGGTGGCCGCGGGCCAGGACGATGTTACGGTGCTCCTCGAATCGCAGCGCGCCGTCATCGAGGCAAGGATCCGCCTCAACGAACTGGAGCGGGATGCGGCACTTGCGCGGATCGAACTCGAGTTCGCGGTCGGGGGCCGGCTCTCGGGAACAGAAGATCGCGAGGTGTCTCCGCCTCCAGTCGAAGGCGGTGGCCCGTGATCACGCTACCCCTGTATCACGCAATGCCAGCCAGCATTGGCGACTCACTTCTTCGCTCGACGTGCTCGTGCGGAGCGACCCTTCGGGGTGATCGCTTTCGTCTTTCCGTCGTGACAAAGGTGCGAGAGCATCAGCGACGAGACGTCCGCCATCGTCGTGCCCTTGAGGAACTCGATCTGCTTGTGGTGCATCGCCATGCACGGGCACCCGGGCGGGCACGCGCCGTCCGCGGCGCAGTGGCCGAACCCGAACATGCAGCGGCACTCAACTACCGGATCGTCCAGGAGCACGCACAGGTCGTACATCGTGATGCTCGACGCCGGCCTGGCGAGTTCGACTCCACCGCCGACCCCTCGCCGGGTCTTGACGAGCTTCTTGCGGGCCAGTGCATAGATCACCTTGGCCAACGTCGGCTTGGAAATCCCTGTTCGCTCGGCGATCTGCGGGATCTGAAGCCCACCTTCTCCGGCCCGGGCGATGAGCCCCAGACAGGTCGCGGCAACTCCAACCTGTCGAGTGAGCATCGGGGATTCCTGACGGGCCTTGCGGCTGCTGGGGGTTCGCGGCTGGTTCGAGTACGACAAGGCCATCGTATCGGCGTTCTGTTGGCGGGTTCTGTCCGTCACGGCGCTTCCGCGTCCCGCACCTGTGGCGAGGCCCGTCGCCTTTCCCAGTTCCAGGGCGCGAACTTCCGGGGCGTCTTGACGGTATACATCCAAAGAGGATATGCTATGGATGTTTGACACAGCCACCACGCCTTCGTCTGCTCAGCCAGTCGCCTCTCGAAAAGGAGATCACACATGAACCGTGCACGCATCATCGTCCTCGCCTTGATCGCCGGCACCGCGCTGGCGGCAGTTGCCCTCGCCCAGTTGCAGCCCGCGGCTTCTGGCCAGCCGCCCGCCGGCGTCGACCCGGCCACTCACGCCGCTCACGTCGCCCAAGGCGCGGGGGCACACACACCCCCCGCGACTCAGCCCGCCGACAACGCCGAGCTCGCCAAGCAGTTGGCCGAGCTCCGCGCACAGATCGCACAGCTCCAAGCCGCTCTGGCGAAGGGGCAGGCGGCTGGAGGTTCGCCGCAGGCAGCAGGCGGCATGCAGCCGGCCATGCCTCCGGGCCGCATGCCGATGGGCCCCGGCATGGGGATGAAGCGGATGGGGAGCGGGTCGATGCCTCCCGCCGGCGGCGGGATGTCGGGCATGCCCGGGATGGCTGGCGGTGGCGGAGGCATGCCGAGCGGAGGGGGCGGGGGCGGCATGGGCATGATGGACATGGACCAGATGATGATGGGAGGGATGTCGGGAGGTGGGTCCGGCGGCATGTCTGGCATGTCGGGTAGCGGCGGCATGATGGACCAGATGATGAGCATGGGGATGTCGCGCATGGGCGGCGGCATGAACACCGGCGGGATGGCGTCCGCACTCCCTGGATTCCCGGGCGCCTCGCACATTTACCACCTCGGTGCGACCGGCTTCTTCCTCGACCACGCCTCGCACATCACGCTGACGGTCGAACAACAGAAGCAGCTTGGTGAAATCAAGGAGCAGTCGCTGCTCAACCAGGCGACGCTCCAGCGGAAGATCGACCAGGCCGAGCAGGAGCTGTGGGATCTGACCGGGAGCGACGCGCCGGACTCGTCCAAGATCGAGGCGAAGGCGCGAGAGATCGAGCAGACCAAGAGCGAGCAGCGGATCGAGTTCATCCGCGACGTGGGCAAGGCCGCTGGCGTGCTCACCGACGAGCAGCGCAAACAGCTCACGGGCATGGCGCCGCCCGCTCCAGCGCCGGCGAACCAGCCTGCTGCCATGCCCGGCATGGGTAGCGGCGGCGGCATGAGCGACATGTGAACCGGCGTTCCATATCAGCCACAAGGAGAACACAGCATGAGCATGCGAGACCCCCACTGCAGGCCGGGAGGTACGGTCGTGTCGATCAAGGCCCCCGACGCGAAGCAGGTCTTCGTCGCCGGCACGTTCAACAACTGGAGCACCACATCGCATCCCATGAAACGCACGACCCGTGACGGCCGCTGGGTGCTCGACCTCGATCTGGCTCCCGGAACCTACGAGTACAAGTTCGTTGTGGACGGCCAGTGGTGCTGCGAGCCGGGGTGCGACAAGGCCTTCGACGGCTGCCCGGGCTGCGTCCCCAACGAGCACGGCACCATGAACCGTCTGCTCGTCGTCGCGGAACTGCCCACGGGTGCGATGCCCGCTGTCGGCCAGAGGCTATGAGTGCGCCGCATGGACCCCGAGAAGGCCAGCCAGCTTCGTAGCGCCGTCGTGTGGACAGTCGTCCTCACGGCGGTGCACTTTGTGCTCGGCACGCGCACGCACGCCGTCCACGGCCTGCACATCGCGCTGGCAGGCCTGTTCATGGTGCCCGTCATCATCGCGGCGGTGGCGATGGAGCGGCGCGGCGCACTCATCGCCGCCGCGGCGATCAGCGGGATCTACCTGCTGCATCTCCTGCTCAACTGGCGGAACTCACCCATGTCCAATCCCGACCAGTTCGCGTGGCCCGTGGTGTACGTCGTGGTCGGACTCACCGCAGGACAGCTTGTGCACACCGCCAACTACCGGAAGTGGCAGCGGGACGAGGTGATTAGGAAGTCTCAGCGCACCGAGATGGTGCAAGGCCTCACCGGCCTCCTGACGGTTCTTGGCGTAAGGGACGCCGCGACGCTCGCGCACTCTCGCCGGGTCGCGGCGATCGCCGTGCGGATTGGTGAGCAGATGGGCCTGGACAGCGTGGTGGTCAACGACCTTCGCCTCGCGGGGCTCGTGCACGACATCGGCAAGGCCGGTGTGCCCGACGACATTCTCTTCAAGGACGGGAGCCTCACGGAGGAGCAGACCGTCGTGATGCGGAGTCACGTCGACCTCGCCGTCTCCATGCTCCGGGCCATCCCGGGGACCGACACCATCGCGAGGATCGTGTCGCAGCATCACGAGTGCCCGGACGGCAGCGGCTATCCGCGCGGGCTGCGGGCCAAGGCGATCGACCCCGCGGCCAGCATCCTACGCGTCGCTGACGTGTACGCGGCACTCACCGAACCGAGGCCCTACCACACGCCCACGGACACCAGCGCGGCGCTCGCGGTGATGTCCGAGCTGAGCGGTAGCAGAATCGACGCCGCGGCATTCGCGGCGCTGCGCGCGGTCGTCGGACATGCCGCCGCCAGCGACATCATCGAGTCAGGAAGCACGCCCGCGTTCAAGGAGGTTAACACATGAGGCGCGGGCGAGCGGCATTGTCTCTCGGCCTCGGCGTCGCGCTCTGCGTGCCGCTCTCTGTGGCCGCGCAGGTCAGTCCCGAGGAGCACGC
>JBQTIJ010000289.1:0-4119 GCA_052388255.1 Phycisphaerales bacterium | reverse complement strand
CGCCTTGGCAGAAACGAGATCGAGCCGGTGGACATCGGCGATCAAGTCGATCTGCTGGGGAACGACCCCGGCAGTGGCGGCAAACTCCCGCCACCGCGTGACCGCCTTCGTGACCTCGCGTGCAATGGCCTCAGCGCGGCCGCGCTTCATCGACGCCGTCTCTGCGACCGTCTTGAAGTCCTCGAGCGTGAAGCCCTCCCGCTTGCCCGCCAAGCTCATCTGATGACTCGCGGTCCAAGTGCCCGACGGGTTGAACGCGTACATGACATCGAAGGCCGGCGAGAGCGACCACTTCCCGCTCTTGTCCATGAGGAACGCGATGTTCTTGACGTGATCGTCCTGGTTGCGAGCGATCACGTTGAACACCATCCGTCGGAACTGCTCCTCAACCGCGTCCATCGACAGGCCCAATCTGCGGATAACGGCCAGGGCCTGCTCGTAGGAGTGTGCGACCGGGTTGTTGAAGTCAAAGTGCGCAATCGCGCCCAGCGACTGCATGTGGAGCTTCCCGCCGTCATCAAGCCGATCGAACCGCCGAGTCATAAAGTGGCGTCGTCCGTTCTCCTCGAAGAGTCGGCATTCGGCCATCCGGATGCCCGCGGCTTTCGCCATCAGCGAGTAGGCGTACTCGATCGCACCGAACCCCTGCGGGTCGGCGAGGTCGCGGTCCTTGTTGTTGGTGACGCCGTCGAACTTCATCAGCCAGTACTCGAACCCACTCGGGGCCTTGACCTGACCAGAACGAACCTCATTGGTCGTGGGATTCCAGGCGATCACGGCCTTGGCACGGGCACCGCCCGCAGATGCGCCGACGCGGAGAATCTCGCGCAGTGCGTGCTCTTTGCTCGCGTCAGCGAATGACGCTTGCAAGTTCTCTCGGTTGCTGAGCACGTCGGAGGCGAGCATCACCAGCGCGTCCACATTCAGGCCAGTCGATCCGCGGCTTTGGGGTCCTCGGGCGGGCCTGAACTCGAGCGCCCCCATCCCGCGCGTCCCGGTGTAGCACAGGCGCTCGACCGCGTCGATGTCTTGGGGCAACCGCCCCTGCGAAGCAAGCCACGCATCGATCACGGCATTACCGAACTTGTCGGGCAGCGCATCGGCGAGCATCCCCGGCAGCCCCTGAAACGCCGCCCTGGGCAGATCGGCAAAGCTGTAGATCGATTGGACAAGCGGCATCATGAGCGGCGCAACCTCGATCCCGCTCCGCCCAAAGGCGGGCGTGTATTCGAACGTCGCGATCTCCCCGGGCCCATCCACGGACACCGCGCCGATCGAACTTCCCCACAGGCGAACCTCGGCAACCGTGCTCATGGCTCACCTCTCCCCCTCCCGGCCTTTGACAATTCGTCTCCCCATGTCCACTTGGTTGGCGGCCCGCTCTTCTTGACTCCGGGCGACGCGCGCCTGCGCTCCTTGGCTCGTGAGCGCAACTGCTCAAGCGGGCTCGGGAGCGGCGGCGGAACAAACGCGTCGAGATTGCCAAGCAGACCCAGCGCGCGGACCACGCGGATGAGGTTGGTGACCTGGCTCGATTCGCCGCTCTCCAAGCGGATCACGGTGCGCTTGGAGACGCCCGCCTCGCGAGCAAGCTGCGCCTGCGTGAGGTTCCGCTGGAGCCGAAGTCGCGAAAGGCGCCCCCCCAGCTCCGCCAGAACCGCCGCGTCCGTCATTTCACAGGTCTTTGCCATAGATGCCTCTTCTGGCAACTATATCGTACATTTCTCCACAAGAGGACAGTTCTGGCACTTTTTGTGCCTCCATATGTCAATACGGTCGTCCCAACTATGGCCACGGTGTGGGCCCAATCGCCAACGACTGGCCGCCCGGCTTTTGGTGAGCCAGCCCGAGTGAGAGGTCCTCAGTGCAAGTCGCCTTCGAGCCGCGTGCGGCCATCGTTGCTGGCCGTGCACACAGAGGCGGGCCGATAGAGACGAACCGGTTCCGGAGCGGAGACCCTGCCGAGCGAGTCACCCGGCACGACCCGCGCCTCTCCAGCCCGCAGGGCTGCAACGTAAGTAAACGGGGGTGAAGAAGCCCTGCGACGACACCCCCGGACACCCCCGCCCAGTGTCCCGCAGCCCGAAGCGGCTGCACGTTCAACCCCGCCCAGATCCACCGCTCAACGCCCTGCATTCGCGTACCGTCAAGCGTGAGGTCGCCGCCGATCCGCTCCCGCCAGCGTACCTCATGGGGATCGATCGGCCCCGCGCGGAAGGGCGGCCGTCTTCCCGAGGGCATGGCGAGCCCCAGCGACGAGCGGGGTCGTAACCTGTTGTGATAGTCAATCTACTCGGCCATGAGGTAATCGAGGTGGCGGGTACCGAAAACGATAAGTGGTTCTGCCACTCCCCGGATCAGATCGTGCCCAAGCGGCGCGGGTCCTTCGCGATGCCGCGGCACGCCGCCATCGCCCGAACCCCCGCCCCATCACGCGCTCGGCGTCAGCCGCATCTTCTCTTCAAGTTGCTTGACCGTTCGGTCAAACTCATCGTCCGCCCGGCGCCGCTCCTCGATCGTCCGCACCGCGTGCATCACCGTGGTGTGGTCGCGGCCGCCGAAGTGGCCGCCGATCTCTTCGAGCGAGAACCGCGTGTGCCGGCGGGCCAGGAACATGCACAGTTGCCGGGGCAGGGCGATCGATCGCTGCCGACGCTTGCTCTGGAGGTCTGTCGTCTTGACGCCGTAGAACTCCGTCACGGTTTCCACAATGGTGTGGATCTGCACCCGCGGCTCGGCCCGCTGCTCATCATCGCCTCCGAGCGCGGCCCGGGCCAGGGCTTCGGTGATGGGCTGTTTCTCGACGCTCGAGTAGGCCTGGAGTTTGCCGATCGCGCCCTCGAGCTCGCGGATGTTGCTGTCGATCCGGCCCGCGACATACGCCGCGACTTCGGGCGGCATCTCAACGCCGCGGAGACGGGCCTTGCTCTTGAGGATCTCGACCCGCGTCTCGTAGCACGGGGGCTGGATGGTGGTCACAAGGCCCCACTTGAACCGCGAGACAAGGCGGTCCTCAAGGTCAGGGATGTCGTCGGGCGAGGCATCCGAGGAGAGCACGATCTGCTTATGACTCTGGAAGAGCGAGTTGAACGTATGAAAGAACTCTTCCTGCGTGCGGTCGCGCTTGGCAAGAAAGTGGATGTCATCCACCACCAGCACATCCACATGGCGGAACTTATATCGGAAGCGGCTCATCGCTCCCACCGCCACCGCGTCCATGAACTGCGTCATGAACCCCTCGCACGAGGTGTAGTAGATCACCGCCTCGGGCCGGTGCTGCCGGATCGAGAGGCAGATCGCCTGCAAAAGGTGTGTTTTGCCCAGGCCCACGCCGCCATGCACGAAGTACGGGTTGTACGCCCGGCCGGGCTTGTCCGCCACCGCAAGCGCCGCGGCGTGCGCCAGGCGCGAGCCGGGGCCGACGACAAAGTTCTCAAAGCCCGAGTCGGGGTTGAGGACGAGCCCATCGTCATATACCGGCGGCAGAGCCCCGGCCGCGGGAATAGCCGCGCTCTCAGGGACGGCGCGAATCACCGGCTCAAAGGGGACATGCTCCTCATACCCGGATGAGCGGTGGGGGGCATCCGCAGGCCCGTTCGCGGCTCCCGGGCGTCCAACGGGCTCAACCGGCCGCGGGGCCGGCGCGGGGCCATGTGACGCGGGCTGGACCGCCCCGGTCGGAGACGTAGGAAACGCGGCCGGGTGGGAGCCGGGCTGGGCCGCAGGAGCGGGGCGAAGTGCATCGGCGGCTGGCCGCGGAGCAGGCGCGGCGAGGATCTTGAGTTCATCCTCCGGACCAAGAAAGCGGACCGTCAGCAGGCGACCAGAAGCAGTACGGGCAGCATCAGAGAACTGGGGAAGGCACTGGCGCTGGAGGTAGTCACGGTGGATATTGGAATGGGCCCGCAGGCGAAAGACGCCGGTGTTGATGCCCATGGGTTCGAGTTCCTCGAACCACTGGCGGCAGATGTCGTGGTGCTGGGTCTTGAGGTGCGCGAGCATCCTCCGCCAGACCTCGCGATCGGGGTCCTGGCCGGCCTGGGCCTTGGTGGCATGGCCCTTCGCGGGGTGTCTGGGTGAGGCGGACAGGGCGTCTCTCCGGGTGGCGGTGAACCGGTC
>JBQTIJ010000288.1:0-1717 GCA_052388255.1 Phycisphaerales bacterium | reverse complement strand
AGAGGCAACCAGATCGCAGACTCCTTGTCACGACGGCCCGCTGGAGGAGAGAGGGCTCTCGACCCGGGCCATGCCCGCGCAGATGGACACGAGAGAGGACTACCGCCATGGTCAAACACCGCACATTCATTCCCACCTGCGGCCTTGCCGGCGTGCTCATGCTCGCAGGCGCGGGCCATGCTGAGGTCATCCGCGTCGAGCCGCGCGCCACGTACCTGCGAACGGGGAGCGATCCGCTCTCGCTGAGCGCGGTGCCGATCTCGCTCGAAGCGCTCGGGCTCCTTCCTGGGGAGCGAGTCTCGTTCCAGACCGTGGGCGGCTTTGCCTACACCGGGAACACGTCTCTCACGGACAACTCCATCACCCTGCTCTTTTCGTCCACGCCGGTGCTGCTCGGCCCTGAGGCCCTCCACCGCGTCCCTGGAGCAATCGACGCCGGTGCGGATACGTTCACGCTGCCGGTGTTCTTCGGCCGAGCCCCCACCGATATCCCCGAGGACTTCGCAGGGCTCTCGACGCCGATCGTCATCCCGGAGGCCGCTCGCTACATCTTCGTGAGCGTGCTCGATTCGTTCTTCAGCGACAACTCGGACCCCTCCGGCACGTTCGGGCTCATCATCAACCGGGTGCCCACCCCGGGAGCCATGGCATTGATGGGCACAGCCGCCCTGTGCTCGCTCCGTCGCCGCCGGCGCTCGTAGAATCGTGGCGTGACGAACCCCGCGCCAACCCCGCCGAGCGCTTCGATCTCACCCCCGGGGCCGGCGGTGCGCGAGCGCGTTGTCAAGATCCTGAACCTCATCCGCCCGGCCGTGCAGTCTGACGGCGGCGACGTTGAACTGGTGGGCATCACCAGCGAAGGCGTGGTCCAGATTCGGCTCCATGGGGCATGTGTCGGTTGCCCTTCGAGCCAGGTCACGCTTCAGATGGGCATCGAGAAGAACCTGAAGGACCACCTGCCCGAGATCCGCGGCGTACAGGCCGTTGACTGATCTCCGCGGTTTTTCCACAATCAGTGACCAATAACCGGTGGAGAACCCGCTGCTCACGGCGGTGGAACCCCTTCCATTTGCCGTATTTGCAGCGGCCGGGATCATTGAACCGCCGGGCCGTGGTATAGTCCAAGAGAAGCGATTGCAGGCAATGACCGTCTCCTCCGCAGCGGGTTCGCCGGTGCGGTTCCGTGGACAGGAGGTCCTCTCATGCTCGTCATTACGCGGCGCGAAGGTGAAGAAGTCGTGGTCGGTGATCCGCGCAACCCGATCGGTGTTGTGCGCATCGCGTCGATCCGGGGCGACCGGGTACGTATTGCCTTTGACTTCCCGCGCACGGTGCAGATTCACCGTCGCGAAGTGGCCGAGCAGATCGTCGACGAAGGGGATCCGCCGCAGATCGTGGCGACTTTCCGGCCCAAGCAGAGCGCAGAAGGCAATGCCACCGGAACTTCCAACGGTACGGATGGGCACCACTGAGCTATCGGTTGAGCCGACGTGGACAGCGATCGCCCGCTTACTCCGGCTTGCCGCCTGATGCGTCGTAGACCCACGACTCGATCGCGCGGGAGTACTCAAGCACCTCGCCCTTGGCGAAGAAGAGCGACAGTTCGCGGGTTGCCGCTTCTGGGCTGTCTGAGCCGTGAATCAGGTTGAAGGAGTTGCTGACACCGAAATCGCCGCGGATGGTGCCCCCGGCGGCCTTTGAGCCGAAGGTGGCCCCC
>JBQTIJ010000287.1:0-2374 GCA_052388255.1 Phycisphaerales bacterium | reverse complement strand
ATCAAACACCAGCACCGGCTTGCCGGACTTGACATACTCGGCGAGCCGTTTGATGTCATCCGTCTTCATCGCGCTCGGCTGCGGCACGATCAGCACATCAAGGTTCGTCGGATACTCCGAGGGCGTGGGGACGCGGACGACCTCGTACTGCTTCTTGAGTTCGCCCACGATGGGCCAGTCGCGTCCGGGCTGCATGGTCTGAAAATCAAACTGGGCATAGAGCCCCGCGGGGGTGTCGAGAATGCCGACACGCTTTCGTGCGACCGCCGCGGCGCTCCGGATGGCCCGTGCGATCTCGTACTCAGCACTCAACCCGCGGCTGAGAAACTCGATCACGGAGGCCTCGGGGCCGGCCGTCCCGCCCGCTCCGGAGAGCGCGATTCCCATGAAGACCTCTTCGGCGGCGCCGTAGCCGCCCGAATCGGCCTGAATGCGCCGGGGCCTGATCCCGAACGACTTCTCGGCTTCGCGTGCTTCAGGTGAGTTGACCAGTGTGTTGACCACGCGGGTTTCAACCTTGCCGCCCGAGATCGATTGAACTTCGCGCAGCACCCCAAGCAGGGTCTCCCGCTGCTGGACGTAGCTCTGGGGCACCTTCGGCGAGACGTAGGCGGTGATCGCGATGGTGCGGTCGGGGGGCAACTCGCGCAGGAGCTGGTGCGTCGGCTTGGAGATCGACCAAAGCTGCTCATACGACGCATCGAGCCGGACGGCCGTCCGATCGAGGAGGATGACCGCCGAAACCAGCGCGACCACGAGGGCCAGGCCACGCACCGGCGTGTGGATCAGGCGCGAGGCACCGGCCGAGATCCCAGCGCGGCGGCGGCCCTGGAGGATCACGACGCACAGGGCGATCCCGAGCGCGGCGACACCCAGAAAATAGAAGACATCCGCGGGCTCGATCACGCCCCGGGCAAGGGATTCAAAGTGGCGCGGCACACTGATGGCCATCGCCACCTCGCCCAGCGTGCTCTTGGGCAGCACGCGTTCGAGCAGGCCCACCAGGATGAGCCCACCACAGGCCAGCCCGCCCGCGATGTACGAAATGGTGGCGCTGGCGGAGAGCGCACTGGCCGCGAGCCCGACACCAATGAGCGCGGCCCCGGCAAGGAGATAGCCGAGGTACGTCGAGAACATGATGCCCGGATCCGGTCGTCCGAGCCACCAGAGCACGAGCACATGGCACCCCGCAAAGAGCAGGCAGATCGCATAGATCGCGACACAGCCGAAGTACTTGCCCAACACGAGTTCGAGCTCGGTGGCCGGCATTGTGAGCAGGATCTCGTCGGTCCCCTGGGCCCGCTCCTGGGCCCAAGAGGCCATGGTGACGGCGGGGATGAGCAGGATCAGGAGCACCCCGTACCACTCGTTGAGCTGGTCGAGATTGGCGAGGTTGCGGTCGAAGAACGCCGGCGTCCAGAATGCGGCAAGGCCGCTGAGAAACACGAACAGCGTGATGAAAACGTACCCGGTGGGGTTCGTGAAGTACGAAGCCAGTTCCTTCTTCACGAGCGAGATGATGACGTGTGGCTGCATGGCGGCGGAGTGGTGGATGGCGCTGACGGCTGAGAAAAACGCAGAACGTGGGGATCGCGGCTTCAGGCGGCCCGGCGCGGGACCTTGGTCAGGGCCCGGAACTTCTCCTCCATCTCGCGCTCGTTCGAGCCGAGCGAAGAGGGCCCGCCGTCGTGGACCAAACGGCCGCGGGCGATCACCAGGATGCGATCGGCGAGGGCACGCACTTCAGAGAGAATGTGCGTCGAGAGCAGGATGGCACGCCGCGCGGCGAGAGACTTGAGGAGCAGCCGGACGTGCTCAACCTGGTTGGGGTCAAGCCCCGCGGTCGGCTCATCGAGGATCAGGACATCAGGATCGTGAAGCAGCGCGGCGGCCATCCCCACGCGCTGCTTGTAGCCCTTCGAGAGCTTGCCGACCGGTCGGCCAACGACCTCCGAAATCTGGCATTGCTGGATGACAAGGTCCAGCCGTTCGCGCAGCTTGGCCGCGTCCATGCCACGGGCCCGCCCGATGAACCGCAGGTAAGAGACCGGGGTCATGTCGGGATAGAAGGGACCGTTCTCCGGGAGGTATCCGAGCCGTCTGGCCGCCTCGACCCGGTTGGTAAGGACATCCACCCCAGCGAGGGCCGCGCTGCCGGCCGTCGGTGCCAGAAAGCCCGTCAACATCCGCATGGTGGTGGACTTGCCCGCCCCGTTGGGACCGAGAAAAGCCACCAGTCGGCCGGGCTGGATGCTGAACGAGACGTCGTGCACGGCCCGAAAAGCCCCGTAATGCTTGGAGAGGCCCGTAGCAGAAATGGCTGCTGGGCTGGCCGAGGGGTTCGAATGCGATGCAGGAGTGCTCATGGCTTGAA
>JBQTIJ010000286.1:0-6958 GCA_052388255.1 Phycisphaerales bacterium | reverse complement strand
GTCTTCACCATCTCGTACACCGCCTCGTACGCATCGAGCTCGTGACCATAGGGATCCGGCACGTCGAGTTCCCCCCGCTCGACCGCGCGCGCATCGAACGACCGCAGCAGCAGCACCTTCGCGGCCGGTGCGCCAAGGTCGAGGAGGTCCGCCGCGTTCTGCCGGTCCATCGCGATCAGCAGATCAAACTCCTCGAAGTCGAGGGCAGGCCGGACCTTCCTTGCTGAGTGCTTTAGCGCAACGCCATGCCGCTCAAGCACCTCCCGCGTCCGCGGGTGCGCATCCTCACCCGCGTGCCACCCGCCCGTGCCGCACGAGTCGATGTTCACCGAGAGGCCCCGCTGCTTCGCTTGCGCCGCCAGAAGCGCCTTGGCCATCGGCGAACGGCAGATGTTCCCCAGACAGACAAACAGCATCGAGGGAATCGGCACGCGCCCATCAGGCATGACCGGCAACCTCCACCTGCCCCGAGCGCGACGGTGCATCACCACGCAACGCCCGAAGGTGCGCCACCACCCGATCGGCAAGGGTCGGCCGCCCACCCACCTCTGGCCTTGCCGTCAGCGCCACGGGCCTCTTGCCGGATGCACACTGACGGACCACTTTCAGCAAGGCGCGAGCAAGCGACAGGTAATCCGCCCCAGCAGCAAGCGTCGGCTGATCACCCACCACTTGAACGAGCATTTGCGACAAAGGGGCGACAATCGGGATCCCAAGGTCAACCGCCAGCCGCGCGAGTTGCAGCCCGCCTTCACCCGGCATCGCCGCATGAAACACCATGACATCCGCCGCCTCCATCAGCGCCGACATTGGTCCCTCCGCCGCGATCAGCGGCCAAGCCCGCCCGAATGCCTCCTGATATCGCGCCGCCCGAGCCAGCCCATCAGCCGATCGTGAGATCAACCCTACCACCGGCGAACCAGACTCCACCACCGTTCCGCATTCATGCAGGAACCGCCGCGCATCCCCGCTCTCGGGCGGATCCGCGAGCATCATGACGACCACGGCCCCCGGTGCGATCCCCAGCACCGCACGAGATGCTTCCCGTCGCTCCAGAGGTCTCGCACCGCGTGCTACGCCTGCGTCCACCACCTCCACCGCAGGGGCGAGTTCGCGCCAGCGTTCGGCGATCGACTCGCATGGAGTGACCACCGGCGTACTCGTCAATGCGTATCGCACCAGCCACTTCTGCATCCCGCGGAGGCCCGGCGGAGTCCGATCGGTCACGAAGAAATCCGCCCGCTCATCCCGCGCAGGCGCTGCATAACAGAGCAGGGCATCGAGCCCATACGCGATGGTCACCCTCGCCCGCGGCTGGCACGCCCGCGCCACCATGCCCGACCCGATCAGGTGCGTCGGCCACCGCCGGCGGGGCACATTGCACACGTTCGCACACCGACCGACCACCCTCACGGCACGGCGTGCCTCTTCGCTCCCTCCGATCACCACCGCCCGGCTTGAAACGCCTTCGGCCTGCAGAGCGTCTATCACGCCTCGCGCAGAGACGAGCGCACTCTCGCCCCCATCTCCGGGGCTCAGGAGGTGCAACACACCCGGGTTCGCCGCTGCTGTGTCGAGCGCCACCACGTCAGTTCCCGGATTCCGTCATGCGTCCCGGAGCGCTCGGCGCATGCTCAAAGAAGAGCTCGCCGATCCGCCCACCGACATACCGGCCGAACTCGATCTCCGCCGTCGCCCGTCCGCTGACGGAGTTCGGTGTCCCTGAGGCCTGGGCAGGGAGGGTCACGCGGAGCGGCGCGTACGACTCGCCCTCAGCACCCGCCGGAAAGAGCCGCTTCCCAGTCGCCACGTCCACGACTTTCACCCTCAGCGACGCGGCTGGGGAATACGACTCTCCGTCAGAGCTGAGCGCAAAGCCATCGAGCCAGGCGTAGATCACAAAGTCCGCTTTGAGGTTCTTTCCCACCGCCGTAATCGAGACGAGTTTCTTGTCCCGCTCACGGGCCAGCACGGCCTGCACACCCCGGGCCTGGACCATCTCCTTGGCCGCTTCATTGGCCAGAATCGCCTTCTCCGCAGCATCCCCCATCGCCTCACGCACAGCCCGCGAGGCCTGAGAACTCCGGTCGTCAATAAAGATCACCCCGGTCTGATTCTCCGGCAGCGTGAAGGCCGCGGGGGCTTTGTCCGGGCCGTTGATCAGGTACGCCGCGCCCCCCAAGATGTTGCAGCCAGCAAGCCCGCCCGCTGCCGACATGCAGATGACGATCCCAGCAAGGCGTGGCCGCAAGCGATTGTTCAGCATCCGTGGTATCCAGCAATGACCGCGTAAACCGACTCGAACCCCGCACCAGACCGCCCATCATGACCAACCAGGTTCAATAGTCCGGGTAGTTTGGCTCAGTGTGTTCATAGAAGAGCCATGCGCTCCGGTCCACGGTGCGCCGCACCAGTTCGGTGTTGACCGCGCTCCGAGGAATGTCCCCGGGTCCGAACCCGCTCTTATCGGGGAACACCAGTCGGAGCTGTTTGCGGTAGACGAACTCCTCAGGCGCGATCCCATCAACCTCGATCACACCCACCATCGCCCCGCACACCCCGCTCCACAGATACGAGTTCCCCGGATCCTGCAGGCGATATTCGTTCATCTCCACATACACCAGCCGCTGCACGCCCAGTTGCCGCCCCAGCTCATCCAGCGGCATCGCCACCCAGCGCGGGTGGTTGTAGAGGTAGTCGATCACACGCGGCGCGGGCACATACCCGCTCGCACCCGATTCCCGTGCCAGCCGCTCGGAAAGATCGAGCGTCAGTTTCACCACCACTTCCGGGTAGTCCGCCTGAATCATCTGACCCGCCCGAACCACCACGGCAAACGACTTCCCCTCAAGCCCCGAGTACTCCGGTTCAACATCCTTGGTCCCCGTCCGGTCGTACGCACCGGCCAGAGCGCCGATGGCGGAGCACCCCGTCCCCACCATCGAGAACCCCACAAGCATGCTCACCCAAAGCACACCCAGCACCCCGGGCCCCCTGAAAAGAGTCCGCGAGATTGGGGCTGGCGGTGTCAGCGGTTCGAGCATCGGAACGGCTCCGGAGCAGTGCGGCCCACCCCACCCGGGCACGTCACGGCTGGTGGGTGACAACCTTATACGCCCAAGAGAGCCCCCAGAACGCAGCAAACCCCCAGAGAATCCGCGCCCGTAGCAGCCGTTCCGTTAGCAATACGGCCCGCGAACCGCTCACCGCACCATACAAAGCGATCCAGAACCCCGTTGCCGCCAGCAACGCGAGGAGCGCACCCATCGGCTGAGCCAGAAACGACCCCCAAGGGTCGCCGTGCGCCGCCGCGGCGAACGCGGTCGTCATTCCGCAGCTCGGGCAGGGCTTCCCCCACATGACAAGCCAAGGGCAGGGCGAGAGTCCAAGCTGAGTGTGCGTACCCACCCCACCCGCCGCAGGGCGCAGGAACGCCGCCGTCACAAGGGGTGCGAGCAGCGCGGCCGCAACCGCCGCACAGACCAACCGCCCCTGGGAAGAGAGCCGGGGGATCGTCGGCCGAGGGAGCTTGGGATCCATCTGTTCAGGGTCGTGCATCGCGACCCGAGCGTATCACTTGTGGTCGGCGTGCCACTTCTCGAGGATGTCCTTCTCAGCCGAACTCGGGATTCCAGCCCGAAGCTGGTCGTGGGGCGGGAGTTTGGGCGGTTCTTTGCCCGCCTTCTTGGCATCCTCGACCATCCTCGCGCCCGCGGTCTTGCGGCGCTCGACCTCCTTAGGCCACCACTCGACCAGATCCTTGCAGATCGTGGCAATGGGTCGGCACTTGAGCCCGGCGGCCACGGCCTTCTTGTTCGACCAGCGATGGAACCCCGCGACCTCACCCTCCGGCGGAAGCCAGATCGGGAGCGCACCCGGAGGCGCGCCGTTCTCGGCCAGGAACTTCGCGTCGACCCAAGTCACCTTCGCCTCCTTCGCCTTCGGGCTGGCGGCCAGGCAGGCGTCGATGACTTCGCCCCACAGGAGTTCCTTCTCCGGACCACAGGCATTGAACACGCCCACGGTGCCATCCTCGCAGCACCGAACGCACCACGCACCCAGGTCGCGCACATCGATGACCTGCAACGGATCCCGAGGCGTACCCGGCACCAGCACCTCGCCGCCCCTCTCAATGCGCACAGGCCAATAGGTGAACCGATCCGAACCGTCGTTGGGCCCGACAATGAACCCCGGCCGGATGTTCGTCACCCGGCCCGGCATGGCCTTCTCAGCCGCCTGCTCACAGAGGGCCTTCAGCGGCCCGTAATACTCTGAGCTCGCGCCCATGGACTCGATGGTCGGGTCCGTCATGGTGGCGACCGGCGCGGTCTCATCTGATCCCGGCTTGTCGTTGGATGCATATGCCGAAATCGACGAGATGTACACGTACTGCTTCACACTCGGCCCAAGGAGTTCCGCCGCCGCCTTCACCATGCGTGGATAGAACCCGCTGGTGTCGATCACCGCGTCAAAGGTCCGGCCCTTCAACTGCTCAAGGCCCTTGGGCGAGGTGGGATCATCTTCGACCGCGTGCTTCTCCGGGTCGCGGTTCCCCGAGAGTTTCTCCTCCGCATCGACCGCAACGCCCTTGCGGCGCTCGGTCAGCCCGCGGTTAAAGAGCGTGACCGTGTGCCCGCGCCCCTTCGCCGCGTCCACGATGGCCGGGCCCAGAAAGTTCGTCCCACCGAGGATCAGGATCTTGAGCTTCCCACCCTTGCCACCACCCGCGGCCTTTCCTTGCGCCGCAGGTGCCTGCTTTTCCGCTTGCCGAGCCACCGCCGCCCCGGCGGCGAGCACAACCCCCAGCGAAGCCGCGGTCTTCATGAACATTCGACGCGTCGTCGTCATCGTGAACTCCAGAGGGTGCAATCACTGCGGGAAAAGTAGAAGAGCGAACACTTGATGCGCCTGCCGGGACGTCCCTTCACAAAGGTGCGTTGCCTGCCCCCGTCCGGGCCATCAGGGACGGTTGGCCGTCGTCAAAGACCGTCTCAAAGACCCGCTCCAGCCGCGCTGGGGTCAAGACCTCCGCCGCGGGACCGTGGGCCGCGACTCTGCCTTCGCCGTCGATCATCAGCACCCGATCCGCATGCCGCCGTGCAAGGTTCAGGTCGTGCATCACCACCACCACCGCCGTCGCGCTCTCGGCCAACTCCCGCAGGACCCCGAGCGCGTGGAGCGCATGCCGCGGGTCCATCGCGGCAAAGGGCTCATCCGCAAGCACGGCCCGCACCCTGCCCGGTTCACCCTTATGGTGAAACTGGGCCAGCACCCGCGCCAGCGCGACGCGCTGCCTCTGCCCCTCGCTGAGCGTCGCCACCGGGTCCGCCTCGCATCTTCGCAGGTCCATCCGCCCAAGAGCCGCCTCCACGGCCAGTGCAGAGAGCCCGAGCGCATAGCGCCCAAAGCCCACCACCTCGCGCACCGTGAACGCCGCCCACACCTCCGGCCGCTGCGCGATGAAGGCCAGCCGTTCCGCCCGCGCCGCCCCAGAGAGCGAGGCGACCGCCGCGCCACCGATGGTCACCCGCCCCCCACGCGGCGCGACCGCCCCCAGCAGCACCCGCAGCAGCGTGGACTTCCCGCATCCATTGGGTCCGATCACCGCCGTCAGCGTCCCCCCCTGGAAGGCCGCATTCACCTCCCGCAGGACAACCCGAGGGCCATACGCCGCGCCCACTCCGGCACAACGCAGAGCGTCCAGTTGTTCCTCAGAGACCGGCACCATGCGCCTCGCCCCTCAGCCCCCGGTTGATCCGACCGCCGCGCCGATGATCGACAAAAACTCCGCGGCCTTGAGCGATGCGCCGCCGATCAACCCGCCGTCAACATCGGGCATCTTGAAGATGGCCGCCGCGTTCGCCGGGTTGCATGACCCGCCATAGATGATCCGCACCCGCTCCGCCGCGCCACCGCCGAACATGTTCGCCACCACGCCCCGAATGTGCTGATGGGCAAGCTGGGCATCGTCCGGCGTCGCGTTCTTTCCAGTGCCGATCGCCCACACCGGTTCATACGCGATCACAATCCGGGCGAGTTCTTCCGCGCTCACATCGCGCAGCCCGCGTTCCACCTGGCGTTCGTTCACCGTATCGGTCTGCCCCGTGAGCCGCTGCTCGAGTTTCTCCCCCCCACACACCACCACACTGAGCCCCGCCCCCAGCGCGGCCCGCACCTTGGCGTTCACCATGTCATCCCCTTCGTGCAGGATGTGCCTCCGCTCGCTGTGCCCGCAGAGCACCCAGCGGCATCCGCAGTCGACGAGCATGTGCGGCGCCACCTCGCCCGTAAACGCGCCCTTGGAGCCGAGATACGCGTCCTGCCCCCCCAGCATCACCCCCGCCCCCCCCGCACTCAGGAGTTCGCCGCAGGCCAGGAGATACGGGAAAACCGGAAAGACCACCGACTCCACCTCGGCGTACCGCGCCCCCGCGCTCACCCCGGCAGCCACCGCGCGCGCCAGTTCAATACTCGAAGCCCGATCGCCATTCATCTTCCAGTTGCCACCGACAAACGGCCGACGCAGGGCGCGGGTAGTCATGGTCGAGTGTAGCGGATGCATCCCCGCCAGCGCGAACCGGCCCGCCTCAACACTCCTCATCTACCCGGCCAAAGAACAACCTCACGGCGCGAACCGGGTGCGTTACCATCGCACGACCGGTCCACCCTCCTCCCTCCGGAGCCGCCATGCCGACCACGACTCACGCCTCGGGACTCGCGACCGGGGCCGTCTCGGTACCGCCCCTCTCGCCCACGCCCACCGGCCACGACGCCGTCCCGACCTATGTGCGGCATGGGGGAGCATCAAACACCGATCTCCTCGCTGGCACAGAGTGGCTCCTGACCAACGGCCACGGTGGTTTCGCCATGGGCACCGCCATCGGCGCGATGGCCCGCCGATACCACGGCATGCTCATCGCCTCACTCCAGCCCCCCACCCACCGCGTGATGGCCCTCA
>JBQTIJ010000285.1:0-4433 GCA_052388255.1 Phycisphaerales bacterium | reverse complement strand
CACGCTCGGTCAGCTTCCTTCGGGTGACGGCGTGGCCGGAGGGTCAGGAACGATCACGTTCAGCATCGCGCCCCCGCTCTGCCCGACGGATATCAACGGTGATGGCGTGGTCGAGCCGGGTGACCTTGATGAGTTCATCACGGCGTACTTCAGCGATGTCGCGGCCGAGCGGGCTCGCTGCGACTTCAACGCTGACGGCTTTATCGAGCCGGGCGACCTTGATGAGTTCATCACGGCGTTCTTCAGCGGCTGCTGAAGAACCAGGGTAACACCGGGGCAATGTTCGAATCGAGTTTGCGCCCTGCCCGGGCCGAGCGGGCCGACCAAGCGGGGTCTGCGAAGTTCAGCACCCTTCGAAGAAGGCGGTGATGAACTCATCGAGATCGCCGGGTTCAACAAACCCGTCGTTGTTAAAGTCGCAGCGGGCGTTCTCCAGTTCATCCGTGCTGAAGTAGGCGGTGATGAACTCATCAAGGTCGCCGGGTTCAACAAACCCGTCGTTATTGAAGTCCACCGCGCAGCCGGGTTCGCCGGCGTCGATCGTGATCAGCACGCTGTCTACGCCGGTCGCGCCGTCGCTGTCAGTGACGGTGAGCACGACAATGTGCGTCCCGACGGAGAGGTTGACCGTGGGGGTCAGACCGCTCGCGATGGGTGAGCCGAGGATCGACCACGAAGCCGCGGCGATGGTGCCGTCGCTGTCGGCAGAGAGGGTGCCGTCAAGGGTCACGAGCTCGGTCCCGCCGTTGTCGCTGTCGGTCAGCGTTTGGTCGGCCCCCGCGTGGGCGGTTGGGCGCTGGTTGATCTTGACGTTCACGGTGTCGGCGTGGGTGCAGCCGTCGTTGTCGGTGACCGTGAGCGTGAGGGTGTGCGTCCCGGTGGTGAGGGCAACCGTGGGGGAGGCACCAGAGGCGATGGGTGTGCCCTCGGTCCAAGCGAAGCCGGTGATCGTGCCATCGCTGTCGGCGCTGGCCACGCCGGAGAGGGTGACGTTCTCCGCCCCGGACGAATCAACATCCGTGACGACCTGATCGGGGCCCGCGTTCGCAGTCGGGCGGGCGTTGACATCGACAAGCAGCGTGTCGTTGGCCATCGCGCCCTGGTTGTCCGTGACCGTGAGCAGGATGGTGTGCAGCCCCGGGGCGAGCGCGACGTTCGCGGAGGCGGTTGCCCCATCGGCGAGCGTGGCGGCGCCCTCGCTCCAGCGGTAGTTGACGATCGTGCCGTCAGGATCAGTGCTCGCCGAACCATTGAGGGCCGCGATGGTCGAGCCGTCGCCGTCGCAGTCGTTGAGGTTTTGGTCGAGCCCCGCGCTCGCCATCGGCGGTTGGTTCGGCGCAGCGACGACTTCGCCCGTGACCATCACCTGCACGGCTGTCCCTTCGCTGGCCGCGGGAGCGTTGATGGTGATGACGCCCGACTTGATGCCGAGCGTGGCGGTGTTCATCGTGATGGTGTGGACGTTGCCTGCATTCCCGGCGTAGTTGTAGAAACTCCCCGCGGGGTTGGGGGGCCAGTAAGGCGGTGAGGCCGGTGGCGCGGGCGGCGCGCCGGGGCCGGGCGTAGTGAAGCCGCTGGGCATGGAGAGCGTGTAGCCAAGCACGCCGATGCCCGCGCTGGTCCAGCGCTGCAGGTCCGTCGCGGTGCCGTTGGAGATCGTGAGCGTCTGCTGCGCTGTGGTGCCGATCGTCACCTGGCCGAAGTTGATGCTGGCGACGCTCTGCACCCGCGGCGGGACGCGAAAGTCGGCGAAGATCGGGAGGTGGCCGTTGCCGTCGGCCGAGTCGATCAGCGCCTGCGCGATGGTCGCGCCGACCATGCCATTCTCGCGGTTGACTGCAACGCCGTTGTTGGTCGTCTGAAGAACGGCGATGCCAGCGTTGAAGGTGGTTCCGTCGTTGCCCCAGGAGCGATACGAGTGGTTGGGATCGTTCCAACGCGTGTTGTCGATGGGGGCGGTGCCGAAAGCGGGGGTGATGGGCGTGCGGTAGGGCACGGCGGAGTTGCCGATGTACTCAAGACCCGAGCCGTTCAGAAGGCCGGTCGAGAAGAGCATCTGGTCAAACCGGTCGTCCATGTTGCCGGTCTGTTCTTGCGTGGCGACCATGCGGAACGATCCGGCGTTGTTCCATGTCCCCGGTGTGGCGATGGGGTCAAAGACGCGCCCGGTATTGACGGCCTGCGACCCCACGAGTTCCTGATACTCGGCCGCGCTCGAGGACGTGATGTTGAGGTCGCCCGCGACGATGAAGTTGTACCCGGCGGGGAGGGCTGACGTGGCCCCGTTGGTGTTCACACCTTCCGCGTTGTCGCGAATGCGCTGGCACTCGATCAAGCGCCGTCCCGCGTCGTTCGTGCCCCCCTGGGCCTTCAGGTGGACGCTGTAGACGCCGATCGTCGACGCCGCGGCGGGATACCCAATGGGGTGGAAGTCGTAGCGGTAGGTGTTGCGGGGTTGGTTGTTGGTATCGCTCGAACCGACCGCGGTGACGACAGTGCGCAGGTAGGTAACACGGCTGGAGCGGTAAAAGAACGCGCTGTCGGTGTCGGCACCGTTGACAAAGGGGCCGGCCACCCAGTCGCCCGGGCTGCCGGGAGCGTTGTTGAGCAGGTTGCGGAAGTTCGTGACGCCGGTCTGGGAGATGAACTCCTGCCCCACGATGACATCAGGGGCCATGGACCTTCCGGCAAGCTGAAGGCCCGCGGGAATGACGCCATAGAACGATGTCCGGAACGCCGGGTCGCGCGAGGTGTCGGTGTTGTAGTTGGTCACGTTCCAGCTCGCGATCCGAAGCTGGGCCACGGCCGTCGACGACAGTGCAAGGGTCGCCGCCATCATCACGTGCGTGGGTCGAATCGCGATCGAATCCGTCAAGGCCGATCCCCTTTCGTTGCGAGCACGACTGCTCCGGCGGTGTGGGCGAGGAAGGTGAGGCGGGCGGGCAATTGTGGGCCCGAACCCCGCACAACACTCCCCCCGTTGCCGAAACAAGCACCCCCGAAACAGATGCGCACGTGGACCACTCTTGGATGCCACCGCTTGCGCTCTTGGAATAGTAACACATTCCGAACGGATTGCCAAGAAAAGCCCGGCTTGGCCTTCAGGTTCAACGCATCCGCACCCGCATTCTCGGGCCCCGTCCACGCCTCAGGTCGGTAGTGCCGCGCCGATCAGCCGTTGCCGCGGGACCGGAGCCGGTCGAGCCCTGCACGGGCAAGCCGCTGGAAGTGACCGCGTTCCTCCCTGCCCATGGCGACGAACCAGATGCAGGGGAAGGCCGCCGCGGCGTAGGCGATGGTCGTGACGATTACGCGCACGAGCCCCTCGGGGAGAACGAGCGAGGGGATGAACGCGACGCCTGTGGCGACGGTGAGCACACAGCCGACGGGCAGCCAAGTGCGAGTGATCCAGTCACGGAAGGGGAGCCCGAGGAGTCGGCTGATGTGCAGCACGTAAATGGAGCAGGTGATGAGGGTCATCCCGCTGAGGGTAATCGACATCGCCCACGGCGGAACCCCGGGAAGACGGAGCGTGCCCCATGCCGCGATCAAGGAGAGTACTTCCATGGAGACCGCGATGACCATGTAGCGCGCGATGCGCCCGTGGGCGCTGATAGCGTGGTGATAGCCCATGTAGAGCCACGAGAGCGCCATCTGGATCATCACCAGCCGCACGAACGGCACGGCGAACTCGGGGATCTTTTCCGGCGGGAGCCAGAGCCGGAGCACCGTCGGCATCTCGATCTCAAGTGGCACGAGATAAAAGAGCGCAAGGAGCGTTGAGTATTTGTTGACGAGCTGCACGAGCTCCGCCACCCGGGCCTTGTCGCCCCGGCCCCACGCGCTGATAACGGCCGGCGCCGCGGCTCGATTGATGGCCCCGGAGAGGTTCAGTTGGTAGCCGGCGACGGTGACGCCCAGGCCATACGCGGTGTTGACCGGTGAGCCGGTGGTGAAGGCGCGGGCAAGCAGCAGCGGCGGCCCGGACATGCGCAAGCGGTAACTGATGTTCCCCACCACCGACCAAGTGGTGAAGTGCGTGAGCTCGCGCAAGGCCGCGAGCGAGAAGCGTCGCGGGCTCGGCCGACCGTCGGGATAGAGCGCCAGGCAGAGCGCCACCACAATGCCCGAGGAGACACACTGGGCCAGGCAAGTGAGCATGCTCAGAAGTTCGAGCGCGCCACGATCCGGCCCCGCGTATCGAGCCGCGAGGACGATGGCGAGGAGTTTGCCGATCGAATCCGCGAGGTCCGCGATGGTGAGTACGCCCATGGTCTGATGGGCCGTGAACATCACCCTGAACGGCGCGGAGAGGATCTGGGCCGCGATCATCCCGGCGAGATAAGGGACGCACGCCTCCGCAACTGCGGCCCGGTCGGCGGGAATCTGATACCACCCCGGGACCCACGACGCAAGCCCCAACCCCAGCCCCA
>JBQTIJ010000284.1:0-1586 GCA_052388255.1 Phycisphaerales bacterium | reverse complement strand
ATTTTGAAAAAACGACAACTGGTTGGCCTAAGGCTTGGTATTTGAAAAATTCGACGGGTGAACGTGACGACTTCCTGAAGGCAATCCGATTTTTCTCCGACAATCATTATCAAGCATGGGGGAGACTGCTTACACCACTGGTCAACAGTATGCGCGTGACCGGACCCTTCAAGCCAAATTGGGCGGATGAACCCGCGCGATTAGTGCTCGTGGACACTGAAGGGCTGGGACACAAGGCGGACGCAACGGCCGACCTCCCCGAACATATACTTCCGCTTCTGCATGAAGCAGATGTGATCCTTTTGGTCGAGAGCGCAAAAAATGGGATGACGAATTTCGCCTCCGGCAAGGCATTAGAAGCAGTTGTGAACACGGGACACACACGCAAGCTGGCCGTTGTCTTTACGAATATGGACTTGGTCAAAGGCGATAACTTGAGGGGCCAAGCAAAATTTGATCACGTTTTTGGCGGCCTCCGCAACATCGTCGATAACCAACTTGCAAAGAACGTATCCGCAGACGCTGCGAGAAATTTGCTGGAGCATCTAGAGACGGGCACGTTCTATGTCGGCCGGATTAACGAGTTGGATCCGATACCGGCCAAGCCCGAGCTAAACAAGCTATTGCATTACCTCGCGGCTGCCCAGCCGCCTGTATTCGAGCCGGTCGCCCTGCCAGAATACCGCGACGACAAGCTTGGATTTGCCATCCAAGACGCCGCCAGGGAGTTCAGGCAGCAATGGAAAGGAATGCTGGGCTTCGCCGCTGTGAGACCGAAGCCGTGGCAGACAATCAAGGCGCTTAGCCGCCGTTATGCCGAAGGCTGGGACGACGGCTTCGTGCTGCGTCCTACATCGAATCTGGTCGCAGCCCTGTCAGCTGCAATCTCTCGATTTCTTGAGACTCCAATTGGATGGAGCGGCAACCCGACGCCAGAGCAAAAGCGGGAAACTATCGACCGTATCAAAAGTAAAGTTGCTCTAGATTTGCCCCTTCTGAGTACAAGTCGGCTACGCGAACAGCCGCAGCCGCAATGGCTTGAAGCATATTCACTTCGTGGCGGGGGGACGACGCGGATACGGGCAAGCCGAATCGAGGGCATCTTTGAAAGGTTTGTCCCAGTACCAGATGCCGCCTCGGCGGACCGCCAGGTGTGGGAGTTCCTTGACGAGGTAAAAGCCGTGGTGAACAAGGCGGTTGACGAAATCAAACAGGAGATTTCTGCGGCAAGCGGCCGTGATGCGGAGGAAAGCAACACATAGCAGGCTGGCGGGCCAATGCCATGGGACGAATCAAAGGGCTATAGCGTAAACGTAGTTCTCATCTTCATCGGTCGCGGCGCGCCAGCGCTCGTCCCAGCGCCTCCATTCCACGGCCCGATCGGCATGACGGGCTCGCCGCCGCGATCATTACCGCTCGACTGTCAACATGTCGCCGCTCTTTGTCGATTGCTCGATAGCGACTCGGGCGTGCAGCGCATCGACGTCCGCGGCGAGGCCGGGCGCCGGCCGTTTGCCGCCCGCGACGGCGGCCCAGAAATCCGCACCCACGTTGCGACACGCGGTCGCGCACCCCACGACAAAAAC
>JBQTIJ010000283.1:0-1815 GCA_052388255.1 Phycisphaerales bacterium | reverse complement strand
CGTAGTGGCTCTCCAGCATTCCAGGAGACATCAGCGGGCCGTTCGGTTGAGAGGTCATAGCCGCGATGCGAACCGTGACGCCGAGACACCTCGACAGCTCCGCCGGTCCGATGACCCCCGGTCGCAGCACCTCGGGGGCTGCGGGCGTCGCGAGCGAAAGCACGGTTGACTCAATCCCCGTGGGGCAAGTGCCGCCATCGAGAACCGTGACCTCGCTCGAATCAAACCCCGCGCGAACGTGGGCCGCGCAGGTGGGGGAGACCCCCCCGGAGCGGTTGGCGCTTGGGCCCACGAGCGGACCGCCAAAGGCGAACAAGAGCGCGATCGCCGTGGGGTGGTCGGGCGACCGCACCGCCACGGTTGGCCCGCCGGCCGTCACAGCGTCGAGGACGCTCCGGCTCCGCGGCAGAACGAGTGTCAGCGGTCCGGGCCAGAACCGGCGCGCCAGCGCGTCGGCCGCGGGGGTCCAGTCAGCCACGAGCGCCTGCGCCATATCCGGCCCGCTCACATGCACAATCAGCGGGTTGTGGCTCGGCCGCCCCTTGGCGGTGAAGACGGCATCCACCGCGCGGGGGTTGAACGCATCGGCCCCCAGCCCATACACAGTCTCTGTCGGGAAGGCGACCAACCCGCCAGCTCGCAGCCGCTCTGCAGCACTCATGATCTCGCCGACCGACGGCTGGTCGGGAGCGCCGGCCGGTGAGCCGACGAAAGGCCGCAGGATGCGGGGGGCTCGTGCCACGCTCGATTGTTGGTGGGGGGTTGGCGCGGGCGGTACACTCCTCGGCGACGGTTGAAAAGGAAAGGACCGGCCACATGCGGAATCTGATGGGCGTCATCTGGGTGGCGGGGCTGACGTGCTTCTGCGCCCCTCTCGTCGCTCAAACCGATTCGTGGGCACGCGATGGAGTGGCGGTCGTTCGCTCGCCGGCCCGCGGCTACGCCAGTGACCCGCGCGGCGAGCCCGGATTTCGCGATGGGGGCACCTTCACCGAACTGATCCCCACGAAACTCCAGACCCTCACGCCCACGCTGGTGCGGGATGCCGCGGCTCGCAGGATCGTTGCGCTCGTCATGGAACCGCTCGCGGCCCTCGATCCAGAGACCTTGACACTCCGCGGCGTGCTTGCTGATTCATGGCAGGCCGACCCCGAAGGAAAGTGGCTGCGGGTCCATATCAACCCCCTCGCGAAGTTCAGCGACGGCCGACCTGTCCGGGCGGCGGACGTGGAGTTCTCTTTCACGCGCCTCCCCGGCGGTGGGGCGGCGGCGGCCAAAGTCACGAGCGTGAAGGCACTCGCCGAGGATGTGGTGGAGTTCGAGTTTGAGACAGCGAGATTTTCGAATGTGCCCGATGTGCTCACGGGGTATGTGTTCGCCGAGCATGTCTATGGCGGCTTCACCGAGGCGCAACTGACGAACTCGACCGGGCTGCTCTTTGGGTCCGGCCCGTTCGTGCTCGCCGGTGGCAAATCACCGGCGGAGCAATGGAAGACCGGCTCTGTCACGCTCGAGCGCAGCACCATGTGCTGGGGCCCTCCGCCCGTGCTCGAGCGGGTGGTTTTCATCCCTGAACCCGACGCAAAGGTCGCCCGGCGGCGCTTCCTTGCGGAGGACATTGACGCCATGACGCCCTCGGCCGAGCTCTACGTCGAGGCCTCGACCGACGAGGCATTCCTGAAAGTCGCGGAGGCGCGGGAACTCCTGACCTTCGCGAACAACTGGCAGGGCGTGCTCTATCACTGCGGTGAACGGGAGGGCCGGCCTTCGGTCTTCGCCGACGCGAGAGTACGGCGGGCCATGACAATGCTCCTT
>JBQTIJ010000282.1:0-5901 GCA_052388255.1 Phycisphaerales bacterium | reverse complement strand
GCGCGGGTTGGTGCGCGCAGCGCTTCCCACGGCGGCAGAGGGGAGCGTGCTGCGGGCGCGGCTGATGGCGCTCTTGGTGGCGGCGGAGGGTGGTGGCGCTGGGGGTGGGGGCGCGAGCGCTGCGCTGGTGGCGGAGGCGCTGAAGGCGGCGGAGATGGCGGAGCCGGCGGGGACGGCGGCGGAGGGGTTGCGGCGGGTGACGCTGGCGCGGCTGATGCGGCTGGGGGGGCGGGAGCGGAGCGCGGATGGGCAGCGGGCGGAGGAGATTCTGCGCTCGGTGCTGGAACTGCCGGTGGGCACCGAGGCGGGGCGGATGTTGCCGGTGCGGGTGGCGGTTGAGGGGGTGATGGGGTTGACGGTTGAGCGGGCGCTCGAGGGGGCGGCACGGGGGCAGGACCCGGCGGGGCTGCTGGCGCGGCTGCCGGTGCTGCTGAATGCGGGGCCGCTGAGTGAGCGTGATGGTCTCAAGCGGGCGGGGCAGGAGCGGTTGATTGCGGAGGCGCGGGTGCGGTTTGAGTGTGAGGGTGCGGGGTTGCCGCGGACGACGGCGGGATGGGAGCGGTTGCTGGGGCCGATGATGGCGCTCTTGCCTCCGGGTGAGCCGTTTGGGGCGCGGCGGCGGGCGGTGTATGAGATGTTGGAGCGGCTCCAGGGGGTTGTGGGGAGGGCGGGGGAGAGTGTGGCGCTTGAGATGCATCCGGTGGCGCTGATGGCGCGGGGGGTGGGGAGCGGGGAGGGTGAGCAGGGCGCGGCGTATCGGCGGGCGGCGGAGCGGGCGCTTGTGGTGGGGGCGGCGCAGTGGGCCCATGGGGCGGAGGTGCGGCTGGCGGAGGTGCAGCGGCGCAGAGGGGAGAATGACGCGAGTGGAGCGACGCTGGCGCGGGTGTTGACGGTGGGAGGGGACTCGCCGGAGCGGGTGGGGGCGGCGGGTGAACTGGCGCGGCTGGCGCTTGCTGTGCATGGCGGGGAGGGGAGGAGGGCGGAAGGGAAGCGGGCGCTCGCGGTGCTTGCGGCGGAGGTGGTGAAGCGGAGTCGAGAGAAGCGCGCGGGGATCGTGGGGGTGCCGGTGGGTGCGGTGTTGCTGGCGTCGATTGAGGAGATGCTGGCGGGGGCGGATGAAGGGGCGATGGCGCGGGTGATTGGGGAGAGCGTGGAGCGGGCGGCGATGATTCCTCTTGGTGCTCCTGAGGGAGCGAAGGCGCGGGGGCGGGTGCTGGCGGCGGGGGAGACCGCGCTGCGGCGGTGGGGGGATGGGGGCGGGCTCAACGGGGCAGCGCGGGTGGAGGCGATTGAGGGTGTTCGCGCGGCGGTGGAGCCGCTGGCGCGAGAGCAGGATGCGGGGGCGCATGCGCGGGTGTTGATGCTGACATCGCGCGGGTTGCGGAACGCGGGGGGGGCGAAGCGGGTGGCGGGGCTGCGCGAGGTGAGGGGGGTGGAGCGGGCGGGTGCGCTGCTGGAGGTGGCGCGGGTGGAGCGGGCCCTGGGGGAGCACGAGCAGGCGCGGGGCGTGCTGCGCGAGGTGGTGGGGCTGACTGAGAGCGCGATGCCGGAGGAGTTCTGGTGGGCGTGGGCAGAGTTGATCGGGCTGATGCGGGCCTCGGCGGATGCGGAGGCGCAGAGTGAGGCGAAGGTGCATGTGAAGCAACTGGAACTGGTTGACCCGGCGCTGGGCGGCCCGGCGACGGCGCGGGCGATCCGGGGCGAGAGTGCGGAGTGAGCGCAGCGGGCCGGTGAACGGATACGCTTGATCGATGGCGTTGCAACTGTTGCTTTGGGACTGGCTGCGGCCGCTGGCTCGCGCGGTGGGGGCGGTGGGCCCGGGGCCGAAGGTGAGCGCGAAGGCCGAGCGCGCTGGGCCGGGCCAATCAAGCCAATCAGGCCGGTCGGTTCGCCAGCGCAGGCCCGGGGCGGGTCTGGTTGCGGGCGCGGTCTCTGCGGTCGCCATCGCCAAACCACGAAGGGCAGGCGGGGGGCGCGGGGGCGCAGGCGCGGTGCTCGCGCGGGGCGCGGGGGGTGGGGGGGTGCAGGGGCGGTATGACGAACTGGTGCGGAGGATGCTTGCGCAGTATTCGATCCGGGTGCGGAAGTGGCGCAGGAGCATGTCGGGCGTGGCGTGGCGGCTCGACTATGCGGATGGGCGGTCGGTGAACCTGCTGGAATCGCCGCGGCCGAAGGGGCCGATGTCGATGGCGGTCTTTCTGCATGAGGTGGGGCACCATGCGATCGGGCTGGGGGTCCACAAGCCGCGCTGCCTGGAGGAGTACCTGGCGTGGAAGTGGTCGCTCGAGACGATGGAGCGGGAGGGGCTGAACATCACGGAGAGCGTGCGGTACCGGATGCGGCTGAGTCTCTGGTACGCGGTGAGCAAGGCGCGGCGGCGGGGGCTGCGCGAACTTCCGGCGGACCTGATGGCGTATGTCTCAAGGCCGGAGCGGCGGACCATGCGAACGGAAGGCGAATGTTGAAATGTTGCCGTGCGGCCGATATTCAGGTATAGTGCATGGGTTGATCGGAGTTCTTTCGGTCAACGAATCTGCCGCGGCCGCGTTCTGCGGATGAGCGGCGTGCGTCGAGTGTGCAGAACACGTACGTGGTTGGAACAACGCATGAGTGTGCGGACGTCATTGGCGGAAGAAGCGACTCGTCGCCCAAAACCTGCGGCCGAGGGGACCTCCTTGGTGCGTGTGGGTATTGCGGCATTGATCCTTGTGGCTGCGGTGGTGGCTATTGGGTGGCAGTTCGTGGGCGGGAACGAACCTGGATCATCCGAAACCGCGGGGCAGCCGTCTCCGGTAGTGGAGACGGTTCCGACAAATGCGAAGGCGGCGGGAACGACCGCAACCCCGGCAGCGGTGCCGGCGGCGACAGCGGAACGAGAGGGCGCGGGAAGCCGGCGACCCACGCGGTGACAAGGTGCTGGGAAGAGTGGACTCAACGAAGGGGACCGACATGCGAGGCAACCGAGGATTCACGCTGATTGAGTTGCTGGTGGTGATCGCCATCATTGCGCTGCTCGTTGCGATCTTGCTCCCCGCACTCGCGAAGGCGAGGGTCGCGGCGAAGATCACAAAGTCGCTGTCGAACATTCGGCAGGTCTGTGTTGCGGGCACGCAGTATCAGACGGAGAACGAGGGCTTCATGCCGCTCTTCCTCTCCTTTGAGCGAGACACCGCTGCACAGCGGATCTATCGGAACACGCCGTGGTCAGATCCGACGTTCGAAGGGTTCTGCTCATGGGCCTTCGGCGGAAAGAACTGCAATGCGTATTGGGCGGGACGCTCGTTCGACTTTGAAGCTGCGGATCGACCGCTGAACCAGTATCTTGGGGATCAGACGTGGCTCGGGCCAGCGCGGCCGATTCTGATGGGCGCGACCAACTCGGAGCGCACGACCGGCGAACTGGAAGTGCTGCACGATCCGAGCGACTCCGTCACGTATCAGCGCGATTGGAATGAAGCGCTGAACCCGCCGCCGGTGAACCGGTCGATCAGTTCCTACGACGACGTGGGGACCTCGTATCAGTACCAAGCCAAGTGGTTTGACCAGTTGTACACGCGGCTCCCGCAGTTCCCTCAGGGAGCACAGGGCTTTGTGAAGGCCTTCTACTTCGGCTGCCACCGCATCAAGGCGGGTGATACGTACATCCCTTCACGCCTGGTGTGGATCAACGATCAGTACGCAGATGTGATTGTGAACAACCGCAACGCAAACCTGCGCCTTCGGAATGGGTTCGGGGACATCAACAAATCCGTCCTCGGATTCATGGATGGCCACGCAGCGTACGCGAACGTGGTGCCGGGCGGGCCGACGGTTGCACGGTCCTTCGTCAACGAAGAGTACAGCATGATCTTCGAAGGGCTGCCGCCGCCGATCAACTGATGCGGTGGGGCGTGGAGCCGCGCGAAGCCATCAGCCAACCGACCCTCTGTGGACGGCGCGCCGGTAGAACGGCGACAGCCCCGCCTACGTCGTCACCGCACTCCGGTGCGCCTTGACGACTCTGATCTCATCGAACGGGACCGCCCCACCAAGAGCATCGAAGACGGGCTTCAGCCGGGCTGAGGTTGCGCTGTCGAGGGCGGCGGTGATGCGGGCGTAGTTGCCGGGGGAGAGCCAGCGCTCCACGGACTCCGGCCTGGTGGCGATGACGAACTCGGTGAGGTAGTCGATGACGGTCGAGCGCGATCGGGCGCAGGCGGTGACGACATCCTCAACGGGTACGCCGCGGGAGAAGAGGTCGAAGGCGATGCGCTTGACGTCGGCATTCCTGGGCGCTTGGAGTGGGGAAGGGGCATCACCCGTGGCCCTTCGCGGGCGGGAGCCGGGAGCGGCGTCAAGGCCGAGGGCGTTGTCCGAGCAGAAGGCAACGAGGGCCTGAAGGAAGCTCGCGCCGAAGTCTTGGAGTTTTCGCTGGCCGATGCCGCGGATATCCGCCATGGCATCGAGGGTGGAGGGGCGGGCGCGGGCGAGTTCCTCGAGGGTGACATCGGTGAAGACGACATAAGGGGGGACGCCGAGTCGCTGGGCGGTTTCGCGGCGGAGGAGGCGGAGGGCTTCGAAGAGGTCGCGCTCGCTGCGGGAGAGGGGGGGAGCGTCGGCATCGGCGTCGGGGGAGGCGGCAGAGGGGGCGCGGCGTTCGCGGTGTGAGGTGCCGAGATCGGCCTTGGGCTTCATGAGGGTGGCGCGGCGTTCACTCTTGAGTATGGCGGCGGAGGAGGGGGTGAGTTGCAGAACGGGGTACTCGCCCGTTGCGCGGGCGAGGAGACCGGCATCGATGAGTTGGTCGATGAAACTGCCGAGGAGGCGGCGGTCGGTGCCGGCGAGGAGGCCGAAGGTGGAGAGGCGTTCGTGGCCTTTCTCGCGGATGCGCTGGTTGGCGAGGCCGAGGAGGACATCGGTGATGTGTTTGGCGCCGAAGGACTGGCCGCAGCGGGCGACGCAGGAGAGGATCTTCTGGGCGATTTCGTGGGAGCCGGTGACGGCTTCGAGTTCCTTGAGGCAGCAGTCGCAGGCGGCGCAGTCGTCGGCGGGGTAGGGCTGGCCGAAGTATTCGCTGAGGGCGCGGTGGCGGCAGCGCGGGGCGTTGACGAGGCGCTGCATCTGGTCGATGACGGCGTGCTGGTGGGCGACGTGGGCGGCGTCGGTGGCGTTTTCAGCGGCGGCGCGGTCGATGATCTGGCGCCAGCGGATGGCATCGGCGGCGGAGTAGAGGAGGAGGCACTCGGCGGGGAGGCCGTCGCGGCCTGCGCGGCCGGTCTCCTGCTGGTAGCCCTCGATCGACTTGGGCATGGCGGCGTGGACGACGAGGCGGACATCGCTGCGGTCGATGCCCATGCCGAAGGCGACGGTGGCGACGACGACGTTGAGGCGTTCGTCGCGGAAGTCCTCGCTGACTCTGTTGCGGGTGGTGGCGTCAAGCCCGGCGTGGTAGGCGCGGGCGTTGATGTGCTTGGCGCGGAGGCCGGCGGCGAGGGCCTCGGTATCGGCGCGGGAGATGCAGTAGACGATGGAGGCGGCGCTGGGGTGGCGGGCGACGGCCTCGACGGTCTGTCGGACGCCATCGACGCGGGGGAGGACGCGGTAGGTGAGGTTGGGGCGGTCGAAGGTGCCGACGATGATGCGGGGTTCAGTGAGTGAGAGTTGGGCGACGATATCGTCGCGCACGCGGGGGGTGGCGGTGGCGGTGTAGGCGTTGATGGGGACGCCGGGGAAGTGGGCGCGGAGCTGAGCGAGTTGGCGGTATTCGGGGCGGAAGTCGTGGCCCCACTGGCTGATGCAGTGGGCTTCGTCGATGGCGATGCTGCCGATGGGGAGGCGGCTGAGGGCGGCGAGGGAGCCGGCGGTGAGGAGTTTTTCAGGAGAGGTGAGGAGGAGGCGGAGGGTGCCGTCCTGGAGGGCGCG
>JBQTIJ010000281.1:0-5412 GCA_052388255.1 Phycisphaerales bacterium | reverse complement strand
AACCCAGCGACCACGGGCTCCCCGATCGGCAAGCCCTGCCCCGCGGACGTGAATCGCGACGGCCTGCTCACGCCGGATGATCTGGCGGACTTCATCACCGCGTACTTCGGCGATGGTGAGGGCATTTCCGTGGACATCAACGGCGATGGGTTTGTCGAGCCCGGCGACTTTGACGAGTTCGTTACCATCTTTTTCAACACCGGGTGCTGAGGTTCTTCTACCCCGAGTGCTGAGGCCCCCTGGAGGGGCTGGCGCCGCTCCTATCAGGGACGGGCTGTGCGCAGCCGGGCGAAGAAGGCCTTGAGCATGGTTGCGCTCTCTGCAGCGCGCAGGCCGCCGATAGGGACCACTCGGTGGTTCAGGCGCGGGTCGGTCGTCAAGGTGTGGAGTGACTCGCAGGCGCCGGCCTTGGGGTCGGTCGCGCCGTAGACCAATCGACCGATGCGGGCGTTCACAATCGCGCCCGCGCACATGGCGCAGGGCTCGAGCGTGACCACGAGCGTGCAGGCGGTCAAGCGCCAATCACCAAGGACCAAGGCGGCGGCGCGGATAGCAAGGAGTTCGGCATGGCCGAGGGGGTCGTTGTCGCACTCGCGCCGGTTGTGGGCCTCGCCGAGGATGCGGCCGGTGGAGGTCTCATACACCACGGCCCCGACGGGAACCTCGCCGAGTTCAGCCGCGGCGTGGGCGAGCGAGAGAGCCCGGACCATCATCTGATCATCAATGCCGGTGGGCGCCGGGGCGCTCGCAGACGGATTGGTATCGGGCAGGGTCATGGGCCGGTGGCGGGGCCGCCCGGATCTTCCTCCGCGGCTTGCGCGGCTGGGTCGCGCGCTCCGGCGATGCGGGCGGCAGGGAGGATGCGGAGGAGAAGAACGCCGAGCTCGTACAGCCCATACATAGGCAGCAGGAGCAAGAGCATGCTGAAGGGATCAGGCGAGGGCGTGAGGACCGCGGAAAGGACGGCGCACGCGGCGAGGACATGCTTGCGGTAGGAGGTGAGGAGTTTGGGCTCGACGATCCCGGCCCACCCGAGCAGGAGCACGACGACGGGTGTCTGGAACGCCCCGACGAAGGCGAGGCCCATCATGAGGAGGAGGTCCGCGGTCTCCTGCACTCGCGGGACCTGATCGATCATCGCGCTTGTGGTCAGGCGCACGCCGAGGATCATCGTGCGACCGGGCAGGCCGGCTGGCGCTGCGGGGGGCGCGGCTGCGGGAGTGGTGGTTGAGGAGGGGGCCGACGCAGGGGGCGGGGAGATGATGGGGCCCGCAGTGCAGATGCGGAGTTCGTTGAGTTCGGTATTGACCCACCACTGACCGATGGTGGGGGAGGGGGGATCGCGGTCAAGGACCGTGATGGTGGAAAGCGAGATGCCGGCGGGGAGCGGCGCGGCCTGAACATCCTTGACACCGATGCTGGCCCCGAAGGTGATCAGGAAGAGGAGCATCACGGGCAGCATGACGTAGTAGGCGAAGCTGGCGCCGAGGATGCTGAGCACGGCGGAGAGGGGTGTGAGGACGTGTGCGAAACGGCGCTCGTGCGAATACAGGCCGGGGGCGACGAACTTCCAGAGCTGATAGATGATCCACGGTCCCGCGGCGAGGAGGGTCAGGACCATGGAGATCTTGATGTATGCCCCGAAGGTCTCGAGCACGCCTGTGGCCTGGAACGCACCGGATTGGCCGGAGTCGTGCAGGGCTTTCTGGACCGGGGCAAGGAGAAAGGCGAGGATCTCTTTGCCGAAATAGAGCGAAACGCCGAAGACCGGTATCACCGCGATGAGCGCCAGAATGACTCGCCGACGCAGTTCCTCAAGGTGCTCGCCAAGACCCATGACGGAGTCTTTGTTGCGTCGGTCAATGACGGGTGCGAGCACAATGGAACTCCAGAGGGCAGCGGGGCTGAAGGACCCGGAGGGTAAGTGCGCCGTGACATGTGAGGAGGGCGACAGAGATGCCCGCGCCTGCACGTCGGGTCTGCCCGAGGGTTAGGGAGTGGGCCGGAAGGGAATGGGGCCGGTCCCGCTGGCGGCAGGTTCGTGACAGAACGGTGACGGTTGGGAGCAACCGGTCGCAGGAGGATCGGAACATTGAGGAACCGGGTGGAGCGCTGGCAGTGGCGGCTGCCGGACAAAGGTGACGGAAGGGGCGGGGTAGCGCATCTCATAGAAAGGTCGACCGTGATTCTGCCATCGCACCCCAATCCTGCGCCCCAGGCCGTGGCGAGCGATCACCCCGCATCGTCAGAGCGATCGGTTGCGCGCCCGTCGTTGGTGGAGCGGGCTATGTCGGGCGATGGCGACGCTGTGAGCACGCTTTGGGAGAACCACCGCCGCTGGGTTGCCGCGGTGCTGCTCGCGCACAAGCCCGCATCGGCGGACCTTGACGACCTGCTTCAGGAGGTCGCGGTTACGCTGCTCCGGAAAGTGCGGACGCTCGATGACCCTGCGAATTTTCAGCCCTGGCTCCGCGTGGTGGCGCTGAACGTCGCTCGCCTTGCGGGACGGAAGTTCTCGGCCGGTCCGCGTCTGGTCCGCTTCGATGGCGAGGGTGAGGTTGAGCCCAGCGCTGGCACACAGGCGGGGGCGGCGGCCGGGGGGGCCTCGCTGATCGTGAGTGAGGAGGCAAAGCGGTTGATGGCGCTTGCGATGCTGCTTCATCCAGATTATCGCGAGCCGCTGCTCCTGCGGGCTGTCCACGATTTGCCATATGCGGCGATCGGCGCGATTCTCGGGCTTCCCGAAACAACCATTGAAACGCGAATCGCGCGCGGGCGCCGCATGCTCCGTGAGGCGGCCGAAGCCGCGGCGCGGACGCGACAGAGCGCGGTGGGGAGCGGCGTCCGTATGGCAGCCTCGCCAGGTTCCCCGCATTGAGCGAGCGGCGGGTTTCTCGGGCCGTGGGTGCGTGTGGCCTGATTGGGGTTTGTTCTTGCTCATTGCAGTGCGAGCGGCGACTGGGGGCGGAATGTGACGGCCAACGATCGCTCGCGCATCTCCTGCGGATGGAGGCGGCAAAGCTGCCGTCAAAACGACATGAACGATTCTGTACCTGATCCTGTGTTTCGACCCTCGACTGATGCGCCGTTGGAATCGCGCGGCGGCGATGAGGGGGCGATGGCCCGTGAGATCCTGATCGCTCGCTTGGTCGATGCGAGGGCGAACGACCACGATTGGATCGCGGTCCGCGTGCTCGCGGACGCTGACCCCTTGATCTGGCAGCAGATCGCGGCGACGCAGCGCGACGCGGCCCTTCTGGTCGAGGCGGCTCGGCCTGCGGCACTCGCGGCTGAGCGCGTGGCACTCCCGATGCTCGATGGCCCTGTACGGGCCGAGCGGGGCGAACGGGACGAACAGGGCGAACAGTTGAACGGGTGGCCGGATCGGCTCTCGGCTCTGCGTTCGTCGCGGCTGGGGTGGGCGATCGCGGCGATGGTCGCGCTGGCGTGGACCTCCACGTTGCTCACGCCCAAGGACCCGCGCTTGACGGCCATGCCGGGGAACGCTGCCGGGCTGGCCGCGAGCACTCCGGACGAGGCGCTGTCAAACTACCTTGAGAAGGGTCAGAAGTCCGGGCGGGTGGTGACGGAACTGCCGCAGCGGATCGTGCTGGAATCTCGCCCGGCTCCTGAGGGGCAGGGATATGAGGTTCTGTATGTGCGCCAGATTCTGGAGCGGGCCGTGGTGGACGATCTCTACCGCTTCGGGATGGCGGAGGATGGCTCGCAGGCGCTGATCCGGGCGAGGCCGACGCCGCCCCGGGCTGAGGGCCGTATCGGGCTCTGATCCTGTGTGAGAAGTTTCGCGCCTACTCGTGGCGCGGTTGTGTGCGCGAAAGTGAACCGAGCGGCCCTTGCGTTGGTCGGGCCGCGCAGATCAAAGGGAGTTCCCCATGAACCAGTTGAGACTCATCATGCTCGTTTCCGGCTTCGCTCTGGCGTCGCAGGCGACCATGCTGCACGCCCAATCCACGGGGGAGAGGGGCGTGCGACTGCGCTCGCTGTACGGCGGCCAGGCCGGGGCCTCGGGCGGCGACAACAAGAATGTGGTGATTGTCGACGGCCAGAAGAAGTTTGAGATCAAGCTCGAGAACGACAAAGTGGTCTCCGTGATCGTCGATGGCAAGACCGTTGGCAACGATCGGGCCGAGGTGAAGGGGCCGAAGCTCCGCATCCTCGGAAGCGACGGCAAGGTGCTCTTTGAGTCGGATTCTGTGCTGGCGGACGAGCCCGCGGCCGGGGCGGCGAGCCAACAGTGGCTGCGTGCTCCGCGGGCGCTCTCGCTTCTCGAGGGTCTTGGTGTTGCCGCCGCCGCCGGTGGCGAGGCCGCATCCCCTCCCCCGAAGACGATGCTGGGCGTCACGCTCGAGAACCCTGCGGAGCAGTTGGCGAGCCACCTGGGGCTTGATGCGGAAGCGTGCACGGTGATCACGGGCACGCATGATGGACTCCCTGCGGAAAAGGCGGGGATCAAGAAGTACGACGTGGTGGTGGCGATTGAGGGGAAGGCCCCGGCCGGTCCTTCGGCGATCCGCGAGAGACTCAAGTCGCTCAACCCGGGTGAGAAGCTGAACCTGACGATCATTCACAAAGGCGAGAAGAAGGACGTGGCCGTCGTCCTTGACGCATATGACGCTGCGAAACTGGGCACGCTCCTGGGCGATGCGACAGCACCCGACGCACCGCTGGCGGAGTTGCGGATGCTTGAGAATCGGGCTCAAGCCGGGGACGCGACCCGCTGGCTGACTCTCTCGCCGGCGCAAGGCGCGCGCGGCTCGGTGATCATCGAGCGTGACAACAACGGCAAGAAGGAGCGCATCGTCCGCGAACTCGACGAGGATGGTGATGTCCGCTACACGCCCGCTCCCCCTCTCCCACCGGCGGCCCCTGCGGCACCGGGCTCACCCTTCGGCTCAGGGCCGGGTCGCGGCAACAACCGCGGGGTCTTCATGCTCCCCGATGGAGACCGCATGGAACGGCTGGAGGATCGGATCAAGAAACTCGAAGAGTTGCTGGAGCGGATCGACAAGAAGATCCGCTGAAGCCAGCGCTCGCCACAGACCTCAGCACGCGCCGGCGTTGTGTCCCCAACCCCATCCACGCCGGCCCGCCCGTCGCCCTTCGCCTTGCGCGGGGCGACGGTGTTGTTGGAGGACCGCGGCGCGGGTCATATGCTCCGGCGATGCGTTTTGTCTTCCTCGGAACCGGAACGTCGAGCGGCGTGCCGGCTATCGGCTGCGAGTGCGCCGTGTGCACCTCGACCGATCCGCACGACCAGCGACTGCGCTGCGGTGCGGCCGTCGTGTGGAACGACCCCGAGGGGCGCGAACGGGTGGTGCTGATCGATGCCACGCCCGACCTGCGAACGCAGGCCCTGCGCGCAGGTCTGCGGCGGTGCGATGCGATCTTCTT
>JBQTIJ010000280.1:0-3663 GCA_052388255.1 Phycisphaerales bacterium | reverse complement strand
GGCTGCACATGGCCCTGCTTGCGCTCGGCGTCGGCCCGGGGGATGAGGTGATCACCACACCCTTCTCGTTCATCGCCAGCGCGAACCCGATTCTGTATGTCGGCGCCACGCCGGTCTTTGCGGACATCTGCCCCAAGTCCTTGAACCTTGATCCAGAGAAACTTGAGCGGGCCATCACGCCACGGACGAAGGCGATCATCGCGGTTGAGACGTTCGGCAACCCGACGCACATGGACGCGTACGCCTCGATCGCGGCGCGGCATGAGATCCCGCTGGTGGAGGATTGCTGCGAGGCACTTGGCTGTTCGCTCAAAGGGCGGGCGGCTGGCTCCTTCGGGCGTGTGGGGGTCTTTGGGTTCTATCCCAACAAGCAGATCACCACGGGCGAGGGGGGGATGATCGTCACGGACGACAAGCGGCTGGCGGACTTGTGCCGCTCGTTCCGCAGTCAGGGGAGGCCCGTTCCGGCCACGCCGGGCACACCCGCGCCGACCGCGGGCGTCGCGGTGGGCATGGGCGGGGGCGGGGTCGCGGCGGCGAGCGCGCCGGTGGCCGATGGCCCGGGCGTGGGGTCGTGGCTCTACCACGAACGCCTCGGGTACAACTACCGCCTCAGCGAACTGCACGCCGCGCTCGGCATCGCCCAGATGAAGCGGTTCGACGAGATCGTGCAGAAGCGCCAGACGGTGGCGAACCAGTACATGCGGCGGCTGATGACGAATCCGGACATCGTGCTGCCGACGACATGCCCGGAGTCGGTGATGTCGTGGTTTGTGTATGTGGTGCGGCTGTCAACCGAGTTTTCGCGCGATGACCGCGACCGCATCATCGCGGGGATGCGTCGGCACGAGGTGGGCGCGGGGGACTACTTCCCGTGCATCCACTTGCAGCCCTTTTATCGCCAGCAGTTCGGCTTCAAGCCCGGCGATTACCCGATCGCCGAGAGCATCAGCCAGCGCACGATCGCGCTGCCGTTCTACAACATGCTCAAAGAGCGCGAGATCGACCTGGTCTGCCAGACGCTGGAACTGATGATCCAGCGCGAGAGACTGAAGCGGTCGTAAGCCCCCGGCGAGTCAGAACAACCTGAAGAAATGAACCCGCAGGGCCGCCCGATGCCTTGAAGGGGCAGCGTGCGCGGCGTGTGAACGTCCCCTGCGGTTACACCCTTGTGACTGCCGCGGGTGGGAACATCACGTATCAACATGGTGTGGCGGTGCGCGTCCGCCGACCTTTCGCCTTTGTGTAAGGGAGCATGAACATGACTGCACGGACAGATCGACCCCGGCGACCCCTGACCTCCGCCCGCGTGGTGGGCACTGTGGCGGCGTTCATTGCAGGGGTGGGGGCGGGCGCGGGGGCCGGGTTGGCGCAGGTGGTCACCTCACCAGCGACTCCTTCGAGCGGCGCCATGGTGCCCATTCATGTCGCGCCGCCGACCCGGCCAGCCGGGCCGTGTGTCATCGTGCCGCAGGTGCGCTGGCGGCACAGGCCGGTCGAGTGGCGGACGGTGGAACTGACGGCGGTGAACGCCGACACCGTGATCGAGAATCAGGTGGGGACGACCACGCTCGAACTGACACTCGCGAACACCTCAAGCACACCGCAGGAGGCGCAGGTCGTGATCCCCGTGCCGGAGGGGTGCTCGGTGCGCTCCATGCAGTATGACGGCACGGGCCCCGAGCCGAGCGCGCGGATCGTCCCACGCGAGGAAGCGCGGCGGATCTATGACTCGATCGTGAGCACCATGAAGGACCCGGCCCTGCTCGAGTTCGCCGGGTACAACCTGATTCGTTCGAGCGTCTTCCCGATCCCCCCCAACACGACGCAGAAGGTGCGGATCACCTACGAGCAGTTGCTCACGGCCGACGGTGCGCGGGTGGACTTCATCCTGCCGCGGAGCGAGTCACCTCTCCCGGGCGGAACGGCCTGGACCATGGGTGCAACGGTGAAGTGTGCGACACCGATCTCCACGGTGTATTCACCCAGCCACGACGTGGTGACGGAGCGGATCTCGCCCACCGAGGTGCGCGTGCGTGTGCCGCAGCAGGCGGCGACGAACCCCGGCGCGCTGCGGATCTCCTACCTCACGGCCCGGCCGGAGGGTGACGGCCTCTCGGCATCGATGATCACCTTCCCTGATCCGACCATCGGCGACGGCAAGGGCGGCTACTTCCTGATGCTGACCGGCCTCCCGGCGAATGCGCCAGCGGACGGAGCGGTGCAGAAGCGTGAGATCACCGTGGTGATCGATCGCTCCGGGAGCATGAACGGCAAGAAGATCGAGCAGGCGCGAGCGGCGGCGGTGCAGATCATCGAAGGGCTCAAGGACGGCGAGTTCTTCAACATCATCGATTTTTCGGACACGATCGCGAGCTTCGCCCCTCAACCGGTGGCCAAGGACGGATCCACGGGTCCGGCGGCACGCCAATACATCCAGCGGATCGTGAGCAACGGCGGAACCGCGCTCAACGACGCGCTGCTCGAGGCGCTGCGCCAGGCCCCCACGACAGGGGCCGTGCCGATGGTCATCTTCCTGACCGACGGGATGCCGACCGTGGGCGAGCGTTCGGAGGTCAAGATCCGCGACGCCGCGAAGGCCGTGAACACTTATCAGCGTCGGGTCTTCACCTTCGGCGTGGGTTTTGATGTCAACAGCCCGCTCCTTTCGGCCATCGCCCGCGCCTCGCGTGGTGCGCCCACGTTCGTGCTGCCGGAGGAGGATGTTGAGCAGAAAGTTTCGCAGGTCTATCGCCGGCTCTCCGGCCCCATCCTCGCGGCCCCGAAGGTGACGGCGATCGACAAGAACGGCCAGGTGACCACGACCGCGATTCGGGATGTTCTGCCCGCGGAACTCCCCGACCTCTTCGACGGTGACCAGCTTGTGCTCCTTGGGCAATACACCGGCGGTGCGCCCGTGAACCTGCGCCTGCAGGGGGACTACCTCGGAAAGGCCCGCACCTTCGACTACACCTTCGAGGTCAAGGACGCCTCAATGCGGAACGCTTTCGTTGGCCGGCTTTGGGCCAGCCGACGGATCGGCGTGCTGATCGACCAGATCCGCCAGTCGGGCGCGGAGGGGACGCCGGAGACGATCAAGAACGACCCGCGTTCCAAGGAACTGGTGGACGAAGTTGTGCGGCTCTCGACCCGGTTCGGCATTCTCACCGAGTACACCTCGTTCCTCGCCACCGGGCCGACAGGTATTGCGGGTGGTGGCGGGGCCCTCCCCGCCCTTTCGGAGGCGGCCGATGTCGCCCTGCGCACACTCGCTGATCGGCAGACGGCCCGCTCCGGTGCCGCGGCTGTCAACCAAGAGGAGAACCTCAAGGCCCAGACGATGCAGACCTGCACCAACAACGACAACCGTTACTGGAACGCGAACATGGAACTGGTGGTGAACACCAACTGCCAGCAGCTTGCCGACCAGGCCCTGTTCTTCCGGAGCAATCGCTGGGTGGATGCCCGACTGATGGCCAAGGAGAATGAAAAGCCCGACCGCACGGTCGAGTTCGGCACTCCGGAGTTTGATGTGGTGCTGACGCAACTGATCGCGGAGAACCGCCAGTCGCTGATCGCCAACGCGGGCGAGAACTACATCCTGCTCAACAACGAGCGGGTGCTTGTTCGGTGCCCGTGACCGATCGCGGCCCCCTTGGCGGG
>JBQTIJ010000279.1:0-16974 GCA_052388255.1 Phycisphaerales bacterium | reverse complement strand
CCCTCTACAAGGGCGAGGTGCCCACGCTCGCGGCCCTGGCCGAGTTCGCGCCTGTGCCGGTTGCAGTGCCGGTCATGCGGCTGGTCTCGCCCACGGAGCCCAATGCATCTCAGAACCTCACGACGATCACGGGCTTCGACCAGTTGATCCTGGAAATCTACGCACCCCGCGCTTTGGCCAAGACGTGGGGCGAGGAAGTGGTGATCACGGTGTCGTCGACCCAGACCGGCGACGACGAGACGTTCCGCATCGCGTCATATGGAACCGCCGCGAAGGGCTCGGTCGTCTACAAAAGTGCAGGTCCGTTCACCCTCAACGGCGGCGCAGAGGGCGCGGGCAAAGTCACCATTCTTGGGGTCGAGTTCTCGAACGGTGGCTTCACCACGCTGAACACCAAGAACGGTGACACTGTCACGTTCTCGGCAGAAGGGGTTGCGCCAGTGGTCGTGACGGTGTACGACTCCTATGTCCAGAAGAAGATCGCCGCGGATATGGCGTCGTTCGACGCGATCGAACCCCTGCTTCGCAAGCTGCTCGAAGACCCGAGACTGACCAAGGAGGACAAGGAGTCGATCTTTCGGAAGATACGACTCATCGAAAACGCCCGCATCGTCGCGGCGATCCCCTCGGGCAGTTTCTCCGGCTGGACCGACTACACCCGCATGTTCACCTTGGACGGGTACATCAGTCTGATCGAGACGGATCCTCGTGAGTGGGACATGCGCCTTCGAGGCGTGCAGAACAAGGTCTACGGCATCACGCTTGGTTCAACGGATGAGAACCAGATGCACATCCACGCTCAGGCGCGCGCCAAAGAAGTGCTTGGGACGCGTTTCCTGGAGACCATGCGCGACGTGACCGTGGCGAGTTACCAGATCTTCGTGAGTTTCACGGGTTCTGAAGCCCTTTGGATTCTCGCGACCGACACCGACGCGATGGGCGGGAAAGTCGATCGCACGCGCCGCATTCTGGCGGGTGTTGAAACGCTGGCGAACTTCGCCGCGCTCGGCGCCGGGGCCATCGCGGCGGAACGGGCGGCCTTGCGCCCGCCGGTCAACGCCCGCCGCGCGGTCAGGGACGCACTCAACTCGGCCCCCGCTGGTTCGCCCGATCGTGCGCTCGGCATGGAGTTCACGCGCGACCTCGAAGTCACGGGCTCAGCCGCCATGGCCCGGCGAGCAGAACGGGCCCGCTCAAACTCGGCTTATCGCAACAGTGACCCCACCGCGCCCACTTCGTCAGGGGGGTCAATGCCAGTGATCACCGGCCGGACTCGGCCCGCCGCGAGCCCTGCGGCGGTGCCTGCCACAGATCGTCCCTCGGCAAGCGCGGCCGAGCCGGTCAGTGCCACCGCGCCAGATGCTGCTGTGCCACCCACGACCACACCGCCACCCGCGACCACTCCGCCGCCAGGACCCGCGGTCGCCCCCGCGGCTACGGCCGCGACAGAGGGGCTTCCTGTTCCCGTCCCGGAGACGGGTCGCCCGGCCACTGCGCCAGCCACGGTGCCGGACGCACCCTCAACACCCCAACCCGGCCCGCCCGCGGCTGTCACCGCGAACGCCGACGGCACTCTGAACCTCGACGCGCCGAACCTTCCCGCACCGCCAACGCGCCCCGCCCGCCGATTTGACGAACGCACGCGGCTCCCGACCGACCCCGCGGAGGCCGGGGAGAGCACAGGCCTCACAGGTGCGATGGAAAAGCCACCAGTTGCGCGACCAGTGCCGGAGGCCCCGGGCCGACCCACCGCGCCAGCGGGTCAGCCGGAGGCGCCGCCTTCGCCGAGGGCCACTCCCGACCCTCAGCCCACAGGGGCACGCCCGCCGAGTCGCGATGTTCCTGAACCATCGAGTAGCAACCCCACCCGCGCGGAAGCGGAGCGCGCCCCAACCCGCCGCGAACCACCACCCTCGGACGGCAAACCCGTGAGTCGCACCGATCGGACAGAAGTCGATCCGGCCGCCGACCCCGGTACCGGTACCAACCCCGGCCGCACAGCAGCGGAGCGCGCTCCGACCCGGCGCGAACCGCCCCCCTCGGATGGCAAGCCCGTGAGTCGCACCGATCGGACAGAGGTCGATCCGGCCGCCGACCCCGGTTCCGGTACCAACCCCGGCCGCACAGCGGCGGAGCGCGCCCCAACCCGGCGCGAACCACCTCCCTCAGACGCTAAGCCCAAGCCCGATTCGCCTGAGCCCTCAGGGAACCCAAGCCGTGCTGAAGCGGAGCGTGCTCCAACCCGGCGCGAACCGCCCCCCTCGGATGGCAAGCCCGTGAGTCGCACCGATCGGACAGAAGTTGATCCGGCCGCCGACCCCGGTACCGGTACCAACCCCGGCCGCACAGCAGCGGAGCGCGCCCCAACCCGGCGCGAGCCGCCCCCCTCGGACGGCAAGCCCGTGAGTCGCACCGATCGGACAGAGCTCGATCCGGCTGCCGACCCCGGTACCGGCACCAACCCCGGCCGCACAGCCGCGGAGCGTGCCCCGACCCGCCGCGAACCACCACCGCCCGCGCCCGACCCGGTGGATCCACACAGCGGCACCGTCGACTAGTCGCGAGTCCTCGAGCCCCCCGGCACGCCCACGCGCCGCAACGCGCCGATCCGCGACCCAGAGGGCAACATCGGCGTGAACGACCGGACCGGGGACGCGACAGGGAAAACTGGCCCCCCCGATGCTCCGTTGCCGAGCACGAGGCCAGACGCCGATGCGCCCGCGCCGCTGCGCAACTCCGTGGCAGGCCCCGGTGGCCGCACCCCCCGCGCCATCACGCCCCCTCCCGGCGCGCGAATCGAGAACTCCGCCCCAGTGTTCGGAAGGGTTGACCCCGACGCCATCTACACACGCCTCCCAGGGAAGGCCGAGCACGAATCGCTCCGCGTCGGAGATTTCATGTACCGCGCCGACGACGGCAACATCTACCAGCTCGGCCGTTCCTACGGGCAAGGGACATTCTCCCAGGTCTATCGCCTTGCCGGCCCGGGCAACGAAGGCCTCGTGATCAAGTTCCGCCTCCGCGGCGAACGCCAGACCCGCCCCCGGTCAGACGACGCCATCGCCGCCGACCGTCTCGCTGGCAACCGCGACCCCGACCAGACCGTCACTGTCGAAATCACACCCCGCGACATGGTCGAGGCGTCTCGCAACTCCAGCGACCTCCTTCACCGCGCCAAAATCGAACAGGCCAACGTCCACACGGCCCATCTTGATGGCGAGACGCCGTACCTGATCGTCGAGGAAGTGGGGGGAAAGGACGTGGAGATGTTCGGGTTCAAGTCCTTCGGCATCACCAAGGACTATGTCTTCCGCCCGCAGGAGTTCACCCCCAAGCATCAGCGCGCCGTCGCCGAGTTGTACAAACAGCTCGCCGACGCCCGTCTCTCCGCCGAGGACCTCCACATCGAGAACATCTACTTCCGCACCAGGGAAGACGGCTCGGTGGTCGCCGGCGTCCTCGACCACGACCGCATCGGCCCGGCCAACGACGCCTACTTCGACCAGCTCCGCCGCGACCTGGTCGAGCACCAGTTCGATGCCGAACGCCTGATCGCCAACAACCAGAAGCCCAAGGTCAAAATCAAGAGTTTGCTCTCCCATGAAGAGAGCGCGTTCGAGTTCAAGGACCCCGAACACTTCATGGCCGTCATGCTCGAGCACAAGGGCTTCATCGAGTACAACCCCGCCACCGGCGTCTTCCGCGGCACGAAGATCGACCTTGAAGTACTCAAGGGCCTTTTCGACCCCACGAAGTACCTCGGCCCCGTCCGCCGCGACCCCACGACGTTCAAACGCACCTCGGCCCTCCCCTGGCGCTTTCTTCCGCCGATCGAAGTCAGAGCCATCGCATCAGCCCTTCATCGCCGCGCCGCTTGACGTTCGCGTTTGCGTCCCTATCATGGAGTACCTGACTGCGGGGTAGAGCAGCCTGGTAGCTCGTCGGGCTCATAACCCGGAGGTCACTGGTTCAAATCCAGTCCCCGCTATTGCCCGGGTCGTCCAGAAACTGGGCGACCCACCCGTTAGAAGTGAACGCCCCGACCGTAAGGCCGGGGCGTTTGCGTTTCCGGGCCGCGTTTTGCCGAGTCTCTCGACATGCCCCACCGACGGAAGTCTCACCGACTTGCGCGGTGAGACTCACGGGGCGCGGCATCTGGCCTGTGAGGACGCTTCCAAACCCAAAAAGTCTCAGAGTCTCTGCGTCTCACCCGGCTCGCCGTTATAGCCGTGACTCGACATCTCGTGGGTCGGCAACACGTGGCGGGCCCAGCAGGGGCGACGGCGATTTCGAACGCAAACTCGATCCGTGTGATGCCAACGCATCGACGCGCTTCGCGTGAGCGCTGCAGCGAAGGTGGTGGCGATCCCAACGCGCAACTCGAATCAGATCGATCCCTCGCATGCCCAGTGCGGACAGCCCGCCTCCGCGTGGCGTATGTAGCCGGGGAGAAGACATGCCTTGCCTTCTCGCCCCCACGCCACCTCAATCGTCCGACGACGAGCCGGGAGCACCGCCGATGGTTGCCAATGACGATGACGCCAATCTGTCCGCCGACCAGCGCCGCCGCGAGGTGATCGCCATCCTCGCGACGGGCGCGATGCGATGGCACCGCCGCGCCAAGGCTACGGGCCTTGTTGTTAACGCGGTTGCAGCGACCCCCGACGCCCCGAAGTCGGAGCATCAAGAAGAAGCGGACATCAAACTTGAACTGGGCGAGGAAGCCGGCCTCAGTGTGTCTGACCGTACCGCGCGTTAGCGGTGCGGGCATCTGGAGACTTGCCCATGACGACAACCGTTTCGAAGAACCTCGCGGCGCTGGAAAAGATGACGATCGGCGAACTGCACGATCGCTACGCCGAGCTCTTCGGCGAGCGGATTCAGAGCCGCCATCGCATCTACCTCGTCCGCCGCATCGCGTGGCGCATCCAGGCCAACGCCGAAGGTGGCTTGTCCGAACGAGCCCGTGTCCGAGCGGCCCAACTCGCCAACCCGACCGACGTGCGGCGTACGCCGCCCAAGTGGGCCACGCTCGGGGAGGCCCCCAAGGACGCCAAGAAGGTCGCCCTCGCCGCCACGGCGGACCCACGGCTACCACCCGCGGGAACGGCGATCGTCCGGGACTACCGGGGCCGGACGGTGCGGGTCGTGGTGCTGGCGGACGGGTTCGAGTTCGAGGGTGAGCGCTACCGCTCCCTGTCGGCGATCGCCAAAGCGGTCACCGGATCGCACGTCAACGGATTCCGGTTCTTCAACCTGGAGGGCCGTCGATGAGCAGAGGCACCCAGAACGGAAAGCACGCCGCCCCTCCGCCTCCGCAATGTCGCTGCGCGATCTACACCCGAAAGTCGAGCGAGGAGGGGCTCAAGCAGGAGTTCAACTCCCTCGACGCCCAGCGTGAGGCGGCGGAGGCGTACATCGCCAGCCAGCGGAACGAGGGATGGTCGGCGCTTGCCGATCGATACGACGACGGCGGATTCTCCGGCGGCAACGTCGATCGGCCCGGCCTCAAGAGCCTGATGGCCGACATCGAGGCGGGCAAGATCGACTGCGTGGTGGTCTACAAGGTGGACCGCCTGTCCCGGTCGCTGATGGACTTCGCGCGGCTCATGGAGGTCTTTGATCGCCACAAGGTCTCGTTCGTCTCGGTTACCCAGCACTTCAACACGACCCATTCGATGGGCCGGCTCACGCTCAACATCCTCCTGTCGTTCGCTCAGTTCGAGCGTGAGATCATCGGCGAGCGCATCCGGGACAAGATCGCGGCGGCGAAGAAGCGGGGCAAATGGGGCGGCGGTCCGCCGCCGTTCGGGTACGACGTCGACCGCTCGAACGGAAGCCCACGCCTCGTCGTCAACCCGGCTGAGGCGTCGCGGGTTCGCCACATCTTTGAGCGGTACCTCGAACTCGGGTCGTTGCTGTCGGTCGGTGAAGATCTCTGCAAACGCGGCTGGAAGACCAAATCGTGGCGAACGAAGGCTGGGGTGATTCGTGGCGGCGTGGAATGGGACCGGCACTCAGTGTACTGCACGCTGACGAATCCGATCTACATGGGCAAGGTGGTCCACAAAGGCGAAACGTACCAGGGTCAGCACGAGGCCATCGTCGAGGAGGAGACGTTCCGGCGTGCTCACGTGCTGATGCAGAAGAACTCACGGACGCGCGGCAACGAACTGCGGAACCAGTTTGGGGCGCTCCTGCGCAAACTGCTGTACTGCAAGGGGTGCGGCAGCGCGATGGTCCACACCTTTACCCGGCGTGGGAACAAGGCGTATCGGTACTACGTCTGCTGCAACGCCATCAAGAAGGGCCGCGCTCGTTGCCAGAGTGGTTCGCTGCCCGCCCTTGAGATCGAGCAGGCGGTCGTCGAACAGATCCGGTGCGTCGGCCAGGACCAGAGCGTTCTGGAGGAGACGCTCTCGGCATCGCGGGCTCAAGCAGACGCGGCCATCGAGCAGTTGGACGCCGAGCTGCGCATCGTCAACCGTGGTCTGGGGCGCAATCACGCCGAGATCCGCCGCCTGGCAACCACCGAGCCAGCGTCCTCCGCGTCCGCGGGCCGCATCACCGACCTCAACGACCAGATCCGCGAGGCGGAGCGGCGGGCCAGCGAGATTGGGGCCGCCGTAGAACGCCACCGAGCGGAAGTGCTCTCAGCCGAAGACCTCCACGCTGCGTTTGCCGACTTCGACAACGTCTGGACCGCGCTCGCGCCCCGAGAGCAGGTCAGGATGCTCCAGTTGCTGATCAACAAGGTGGTATTCGACGCCCTCGACAGCAGCATCGAGGTGTCGTTCTACCCGTCGGGCGTGAAGGCGCTGGCGGGCGGGGCAGCAGAAGGACCGGAGGCACAGGCATGATCACCGTCAAGACGAAGGTCTTCTTCAACCGCGCCGCACACGGGCGCAAGACGATCGACACGAAGCCCGCCGCGCGCGTGGCCGTGGACCCCGGCCGCGTGCCGCGGATCTCCCGCCTGATGGCGCTGGCCATCCACTTCGACGAGATGATCCGCGCCGGCAAGGTCGCCAATATCTCCGAGATCGCCCGGCTGACGCACGTCACCCAGCCTCGGATCACCCAGTTGATGAACCTCTGCCACCTCGCGCCGGATATTCAGGAGGAGATTCTGTTCCTGCCGCTAGTAATGAGTGGGCGCGATCCCGTCCACGAGCACATGCTGCGCGACGTGGCCTGCGTGATGGACTGGATCGAGCAGCGGCGGCGATGGGGATCGCTGCCGCGCCGCTGACAACTACTTCTTCTTGTTGTCGTAGCGACCCGTGTCACCGTTCCCCTTCTTGGGCATGATCTCGACCGACGACCCACGGGGGTTGGCCTTCGCCTGCTCGACGGACTTCAGGCGGCCCGTCTCATTGTCCCGACCGATCTTGAATCCCTTGGACTTCGACATAGCGGCTACTCCATTTTGACGCGGGCTTTCGGATCTACCCTGATCCGCTGGCTTTGACCCGCTGGTTATGATACCCTGTCCACGTTCACTGAACATGGACGGAGTACAAAATGGCCAAGCGGACCGCGAAGAAGCCGAAGGACGAAGCCCCGCAGAACGGGACGGCACAGCTCATGAAGGAGCTGTGGCAGGCCGCCGTCAACCTGCGCGGCTCGATTGAGCCCGCCGACTATAAGCGGTACGTCTTGCCCATCATCTTTCTCCGGTTCCTCTCGCTTCGCTATGAGCGCCGCCGCGAGGAACTCGAGGGGTTGCTCGCGGACCCGAAGAGCGATTACTTCACCAAGGACGCGAAGGCCCGCGCCCGTATCCTGGCCGACGCCGACGAGTATCGCGCCGCGGGTGCTTTTATCGTCCCCGAGAAGTCCCGCTGGTCGTACATCCTCCAGCATGCCCAAGCGGACACGATCAAGAGCATCCTCGACGACGCCCTCGAACTTCTGGAGAAGACTTACCCTGACAAACTCCGCGGCCTGCTGCCCCGCATCTATGCGGGCTCGAACCTTGACCGCGAGGGCGTCACCGGGCTCATCAACCTGTTCTCGAAGGACATCTTCAAGCAGGACCACGGCGGCGAAGACCTGGTCGGCCGCGTCTACGAGTACTTCATCGGCGAGTTCGCCAACAGCGAGGGCAAGCGCGGCGGCGAGTACTTCACGCCCGTCTCCATCGTCCGCACGCTCGTCGCCATGCTCGAGCCCACCGACGGCGTCGTATACGACCCCTGCTGTGGCGCTGGCGGCATGTTCGTGCAGTCGGACGTGTTCACGAAGCACTCGGGCCGCCTGTCGTTCATCGGCCAGGAAAGCAAGGACTTCACGTACCGGCTGTGCCGGATGAACCTTTTCATCCACGGCATCGACGGCAACATCCAACTCGGCAGTTCCTACTTCAACGATCTGCACGCCGACACGAAGGCCGACTATGTCATCGCCAATCCCCCCTTCAACGACGGCGCGAAGGGCGAGGACGGCTGGGGCGCTCACCGCATCACGAGCAAGGACCCACGGCTGGATTTCGCCAAGCGTGCGGGCGCGAACGGGACCACACCCAACGGCCTCGCGGCGGGCCAGCCCATGCCTCTCTCGCCGCGCAACGCCAACACCATGTGGATGATGCACTTCCTGCATCACCTCCGTGACCCGGATGGAAAGAAGCACGCCGGAGGCACCGCCGGATTCGTGATGGCCACCGGCGAACTCTCCAATGGCGAAGTCGCGCGCCTCGAAGTTCGTAAGGCGATGGTCGAGCACGGGTACGTGGACTGCATCGTGCAGCTCACGGGCCAGCTCTTTGCCAACACGCAGATTCCGTGCTGCCTCTGGTTCCTGTCGAAGAACCGTGGCGGTGTCGGCGGTTTCCGCGCGCGGAAGAACGAGATCCTCTTCATCGACGGCCGCAAGCTCGGCACCCTGATCCCCGGCTCGCGGAAACAGAAGCAACTGTCGGCGGAAGAGGTCGAGAAGATCGCCGCCGTCTATCGCGAGTTCAAGCGGAAGGGCACACCCGCCGAGGTTGCGGGCTTCTGCAAAGCCGCGACGCTCGACGAGATCCGCGAGCACAACTACGCGCTGACGCCGGGGCGTTACGTCGGCGCGGCCGAGAACGATGATCCGGATGAGCCGTTCGAGGATCGCTTCCCGCACCTGGCGGCGACCTTGGATGACCAGTTCAAGCAGTCGGCGGCGCTGGAGAAGCAGATCCGCGCGAGCCTGGCCGAGGTGGCGGCGGCGATGGGAAACTCCGCTGACGCGGCGGTCACGAACGGGAGGGCACGGTAAATGGCTGACAATCTCCCCGCCCCGCAGGAACCCGTGCCGGGCCTCGTGCTGTACCAGTCCCCCGACGGCACCACGCGCTTCCAGGTCCGGCTGGATCAGGAAACCCTCTGGCTCACCCAGCGGCAACTGGCCGACCTGTTCCAGAAGGACGTGCGGACGATCAACGACCACGTCGCCAACGTCTTTGCCGAGGGGGAGTTGCCCCCCGAGGCAACTATCCGGAAATACCGGATAGTTCAAAATGAGGGCGGACGGGAGGTCGAGCGGCTGGTCGATCACTACTCGCTGGATGTCGTCATCGCCGTCGGATACCGGGTCCGGTCCACACGCGGTACGCAGTTCCGCCAGTGGGCCACGGCCACGCTCCGCGAGTACCTGGTCTAGGGCTTCGCGCTCGACGACCAGCGGCTCAAAGAGGGCAAGCACTTCGGCACCGACTACTTCGACGAACTGCTCGAACGCATCCGGGCGATCCGGGCCAGCGAGCGGCGGTTCTACCAGAAGATCACCGACATCTACGCGACGAGCGTGGACTACGACGCCAACGCCGCGCTCACGCAGGAGTTCTACGCCACGGTGCAGAACAAGTTGCACTGGGCCATCCACGGGCACACCGCCGCGGAGATCATCAAGCAGCGTGCCGACGCGAACAAGCCCAACATGGGGCTGACGACCTGGAAGAACGCCCCCGGCGGCGCGATCCGCAAAGCCGATGTCGCCGTGGCGAAGAACTACCTGAACAAGGACGAGCTCGACGCCCTCAACCGCATCGTGACGATGTACCTCGACTTCGCCGAGGACCAGGCACGGAACAAGCGGACCATGCACATGGCCGATTGGGTCAAGAAGCTTGACGCATTCCTTCAGTTCACCGAGCGGAACATCCTGACGCACGCGGGCAAGGTCTCCAAGGAGATGGGCCAGAGCCACGCCGAGCGCGAGTTCGAGAAGTATGAGGCGCAGGTGCGACTGCGCGAGGCGACCGAGCCAACCAGCGACTTCGACAAGGCCGTCGAGAACATCAAGCGGCTGGAGGGCGAGGCGAAGAAGGCCAAGCCCGCGCCCGACCGCCCCGCGAAGAAACCCGGCAAGAAGAAGGGCGGGAAGCAGTGATGCCCCGACACGCAAGCCACGCCCCCGCCGCGCAGATTCTGCCTCGTGGGGGTCGTCCCCGCCACGCGACAGGTCAGTTGGCGGACGCGACGGGTCCTGCGGACGGCATTCCAAGGCAGTTGTCGCGTCGTCCAGACCACCCGGCGGAGCCGCCAAGTCAGTCGGCGGGCCTGACGGGTCGCCTGGCGGGTCGTCCGGGTGAGTCGTCGCGTCGTCCGAGTCGGTTGTCGCGTCGTCCGGGCGAGTCGGACGGTCGTCCGAGTGAGCCGGACGGTCCCGGCGCGGCGCGCCGGGAGGGAATGGACGGCGCACGGAGGCCCGGCGCGGCGCGCCGGGGCGGCGCGGTCTTCGTCCCGGAGGGACGACGGGGTGTAGCCACGGGTGGAGCGATGGGCCGAAGGCCCGAGCGCAACCCGTGGACAGGGCGCGAGAAGACGCGCACCGCCCCGGCGGGGCGGCGGAGTTTCGCGGGTTGCGTCAGCGCGCCTGTTGATGCGCCCTTCCTCTGCCCCTCCGGGGCAGAAGAGAACACGAACGACGCTCTCCACGGGTTGCGCTCGCTCGAAGACTCGCTCACTCCACCGGTGGCTACAGCCCTTGACCCCTCCGGGGTCGAAAGGCGCGGCGGCTGGCGTGGTCTTGACCCGCACGCCCGCGCGGGTGGTATTCGTTTCCGAAGCGGGGAGGTGCCGGAGGGGCGGCACGCCCCTCTGGCATCAGCGCACCCGCACGCGGGCGGATCGGATGACGGGGAGGTGCGCCGTGATTGGTGACACCGTTTGGCGCGAGGTCGCAATGGGCGACGTGTGCGAAGAAATCACCGTGGGATTCGTCGGCCCGATGACGTCTGAGTACCGCGAAGCGGGCGTGCCCTTCCTGCGGTCTATGAACATCGAGCCGTTCCGTATCAACAAGACGGATCTCAAGTTCGTTTCGCCCGCGTTCCACGCGCGGATCAGCAAGTCGCGCCTTCGCGCGGGCGATGTGGTCATCGTGCGCACAGGCGCACCGGGGACGGCGGCAGTCGTTCCAGACTGGATGCACGACGGGAACTGCTCTGATTTGGTCATCGCCCGGCCCGGTCCCGGCGTCGATGCACGGTTTCTTTGCTACTACGTGAACGCCGTCACGCACCACATCGTGAACGAACACGTCGTCGGGGCTGTGCAGCAACACTTCAACGTTGGCGCGGCAAAGTCCTTGAAGTTGCCCCTCCCCCCTCTCCCCGAGCAGCGGGCGATTGCGCGGGTGCTGGGGGGCTTGGACGACAAGATCGAACTGAACCGGCGGATGAACCGGACGCTGGAGGACCTGGCGCGGGGGGTGTTCCGGTCGTGGTTCGTGGACTTTGACCCCGTCGTCAAGCCTTCCGAGGGCTTCGCCGGGCCGTCGCGTGGCTTCGCCGGGCCTTCCAAGGGCTTGGCCGGCAGCGGCTCGCCCGGGCCCTCCTCCGGCGGGGGCTCGGTCCCCCTCGCGTCGCCTTCGGCGGGGGCCGCATCGCCTTCGGCGGGGGCCGCGCCCGCCGACCTGTTCCCCAAGCGCCTGGTCGATTCACCCCTCGGCCCGATCCCCGAGGGGTGGAGGGTGGGGACGGTGGGCGAGATCGGCACGAATCCGCGCCGGGGCGTGCTGCCGTCCGAAGTGGACGCGACCACGCCCTATATCGGGTTGGAACACATGCCCCGGCGGTGCATCGCGCTCGACGATTGGGGCACGGCGGCGGATGTGTCGAGCGGCAAGTCCCGCTTCGCGCGCGGTGAAATCCTCTTCGGCAAGTTGCGTCCCTACTTCCACAAGGTCGGCGTGGCCCTGATCGACGGCGTGTGTTCGACGGATGTGATCGTCGCGGCTCCGAAGAAAGAGTGCTGGTTCGGCGTGTTGCTCGGCCACCTGTCGTCGGATGAGTTCATCGACTACGTGGACGGTGCGTCGGGCGGCACGCGGATGCCGCGAACCGGTTGGGGCGACATGGCCCGCTATCAGATTGTCATCCCGCCCGAGCCGATCGTGGCCTCGTACTCGGCGTGGATGCGGCAAGTGGCGGAGATGCTGCGTATCCACGCGCACGAGTCACGCTCGCTCGCCGCGCTGCGTGATGCGCTCCTGCCGCAACTGCTGTCGGGCGAGATTCGTTTGCGTGAGGCCGATCGGGCCGTGGATGACGCGCTCCGATCCAACAGTCCGCTGCCCCGCGCGGGCGGGAACAAACGCCCGCGCGCCGGGATGGCCGCGGGCACCAGCAAAGGGAGGGCCTGACGCATGGGCTGGCACGGCTCCGAGTCCGAGTTTGAGTACACCACCATCGAGCGGCTCAACGCCCTGGGCTATGCCCATGTCCACGGGTCGGAACTGCTGGCGATGCGGGGCGGCGATGAGGCCGAGGTGGTGCTCAAGGACCATCTGCGCGCGTTCTTGACGCGACGGTACGGGCGGACAATCACACGACCCGACGGGCTGCCGGAGGCGGCCATCGAGTTGGCCGTCGCCAAGTTCGCCCGGCCCGAAGGGGTGGACACGCTCCGCCGCAACGCCGCGCTGCACGCCATGCTGCGCGGGGGCGTGGAGATCGGCGTCGAGGAACCGGCGACGAAGACGACGCCGGCGAGCAAACGCATTGCGCACATCTACGCGGTGGACTGGGAACGACCCGAGCACAACGAGTTTCTGGTCGTGAACCAGCTGCCCGTCCACGGGCCAAGTGGGAACGATCGTCGCCCCGACGTCATCGTGTACGTGAACGGGCTGCCGCTGGTCCTGTTCGAGTTGAAGAACCCGTACGACGACCAGCCCACGGTGGCGGACGCGATCAACCAGATCGGCCACTACCGCCACGAGATCCCGCAACTCTTCGACCACAACGCGCTCTGCATCGCCAGCGACGGCGTGACCACGCTGCACGGCATGTGGACCGCGAACGAAGAGTGGTACGCGCCGTGGAAGAGCATTGACGGCACGAGCGTCGAGCGCGGCACTACTGGGAGCATGAAGACGCTGGTCGAGGGGCTGCTGCCCAAGGACCGGCTGCTGGCGTACATCCGCGACTTCATCGTGTTCGAGACGATCGGAGCCGCTGGGGGCAAGATTATCAAGAAAGGCGGGAAGTACCACCAGTTCTTCGCGGTGCGGATCGGGGCGAGGAAGATCCTGGAATCGGTAAAGGCGGGGACGGCGGACAAACGGCTGGGCGTCATTTGGCACACCACCGGCTCGGGGAAGTCGCTGTCGATGTGCTTCCTGGTCGGGATGCTGCGGCGGGAGGCCGTGCTCAATAACCCGACCTTCGTGATTCAGGTCGATCGGACGGACCTTGACCAGCAACTGCACGATCAGTTCGTCGCGGCGCGGTCGCTGGTGGGCGATGTCAAGCACGCCAAGAGCGTCGAGGATCTGCGCGGGCTGCTCCAGACGCAGGGCGGCGAGGTGATCTTCACCACGATCGAGAAGTTCGCGCTGCGTGAGGGCGAGGCCGAGCATCCGGTGCTCTCGACGCGAGACAATGTGATCGTGATCGCCGATGAGGCGCACCGGAGTCAGTACGGGTTCACCAAGGGCTTTGCACGCTGGCTCGGGGCGGCGCTGCCCAATGCGCGGCGGCTGGGGTTCACCGGCACGCCTGTCTCCTTCAGCGGGGCCGACACCGTCGAGGTCTTCGGTGACCTGGTCCACGTCTACGACATCCGCCAGAGCCAGGATGACAAGGCGACGGTGCCGATCTTCTACGAGCCACGGCAGATCAAGCTTCATTTGAACAAGACGGACGTGGATGGGGCACTGGCGGAGATTGTCGAAGATGCGGATGGGGGGGCGATTGACGAGCTGGAGAGAAAGAAGGGTCAATGGGCTGCGCTGGCCAAGGCGGCGGGCGCGAAGGAGCGGATAGAACTGCTCGCGGCCGACCTGCTCGCACACTTCAAGGACCGGACGGCGACGCTCAAGGGCAAGGCGATGGTCGTCTGCATGATTCGCGAGAACTGCGTGCGGCTGTACGATGCGCTCAAGGCGCTGCCGGGGTGCCCCGAGATCAAGGTGGTGATGACCGGCGACCTGGGCAAGGACCCCGAGGCGTGGAGCAAGGCCGGGCACCTGACGACCAAGCAGCAGCGCGAAGCGATCAAGAAGCGGATGATCGACGCGGACGATCCGCTGTCGATGGTGATCGTCTGCGATATGTGGTTGACGGGCACGGACATCCCATGCCTGCACACGCTGTATGTGGACAAGCCCATGAAGGGCCACACGATGATTCAGGCGATCTCGCGTGTGAACCGCGTGTTCAGCGACAAGCCGCACGGGCTGATCGTGGACTACATCGGCATCGGCGATGAGCTGCGGGCAGCGACCGCGAAGTACTCTGCGGGTGGAGAAGATCACGGGAAGCCCGCGGGCGGGCTGGATGAAGACGCCCGGCCGCTGTTCGTGGCGGCGCTGGCCGAGGTGCGGTCGTTCCTCCCCGACGGCGTGAACTACGGCGACTGGCGGCGGCTCTCGCCGATCGCGCTGGAGGACCGCTACGCGGCGGTCTACGGGCATCTGACCAGCGACGATGACCTGCGGGACCACTTCTTGGACGCCGAGCTGCGGCTGACGAGCGCGTTCCTGCTCGTTAAGCACCTGGATGACTGCCGCGCCAGTGCCGACGAGGTGATCTTCTGTCAGCGGGTGCGCAAGCAACTCCTCAAGACGATCCGCGGGCGTGGCCCTACCAGAGACATCGAGAAGGCAGTGCGGGACCTGGTGGATGACACCGTCGAGAGCGAGGGCGTCGTTGACATCTTCAAGGCCGCGGGGATCACGCGGGCCGACATCTCGATCCTCGACGACCAGTTCCTTCAGACGTTCAAGGATCGGCCGCTGCCGGACCTTCGGCTCAAGTTGCTCGAGAAGCTACTTGCTGACGAGATCCACGTGCGGGCCAAGAAGAACTTGGCCAAGGCGAAGACGTTCCGCGAACTACTCGAAGCGACGCTCCAGAAGTACCACAACCGGCTCATCGACGCGGCCGCGGTCATCCGCGCCATGATCGAGATCAAGAAGGACATGGAGGCCTCGGATCAACGGGCCGGACAGTTGGGCTTGGCGGAGGATGAGCTCGCCTTCTATGACGCAGTCGCCATCAACTACGAGAACGTGTACGGCGTGGACTTCCTGAAGGGCCTGATCCACGACGTTGTGCAAAGCATCAAGCGAAACCTGAAGGTGGATTGGACCGAGCCGCATCGAGAGGACGTGAAAGCCGCCGTGAGAGCGGCGGTGCGGCGTGTTCTGACAAAGCAGGGCGTGAAGGCTGAGGATTTCGATCGGCTGATGCCCGTGCTGATGGCACAGGCGGAGGCGTTGTACGCGGAGTGGCCGATCGCGGCCTGAGGAGTGATTTGTGAACGGACGACAGACATGAGCAAGAAGCAACCAGCCTTTGGCGAGTTCATTCGCGAGAAGCGGCTCGCGAAGGGTCACAGCCTGCGGAAGTTCGCGGAGCTCATCGACGTGAGTCCAACCTATCTCTCGCTCGTCGAGCAGGGCAAGGTTGAGCGCCCGCCAACAGTGGAGCGGGTCCGTCGCATGGCGGAGGTGTTAGGCGAAAATCCCGACGAACTGATTTCGTTGGCCGGGCGCATGCCGGAAGACCTTCCGGGGATTATTCAGAACGAACCGACCGAGATGCCCGAGCTGCTCCGCGCTGCGAAGGGGCTCACCGCCGATCAACTCAAGGCGCTCGCTGAGCATGCAAAGAGGCTTCAGAAGGAGGGGCAGTGATGGCAAGGCCGCCCGCCAAAGCTGAACGTGTGCCCTGGATGAGCGACGGGAGCATCGAGGCTGAGGCCGAGACGCTGTTCGGGCTGTGGCAGAAGGAGCACGGCGAGGTCCCTGAACCCCCGGTGCCCGTCGACGAAATGATCGAGCTGCAGCTCAAGCTGCGATACGAAATGGATGACCTTCAGAAGCGCTTCGGTCACGCGGATGTGCTGGGCGCGATCTGGTTCAAGGAGCAGCTCATCCGAGTCGATCGCAGCCTTGATCCGGTCGAGCACCCGCGCCTGCTCGGACGCTACCGGTTCACGCTCGCCCATGAGATCGGTCACTGGCAGCTTCACCGGAAGGTCTTTCTCCGCGATGAGACCCAGATGTCATTGACGGATGCTTCGGATGCGGACGCATTCGTCTGCCGTTCGACCGACCAAGCGCGTGAAGAAGTGCAGGCAAACATGTTCGCTGCGTTCCTGCTCATGCCGCGCGACCTCGTTCGTCGGGCGTGGATCAGTTGGAGGGGCACTGACGAAGTTGTGTGTGCCCTTGACCTTGTCGCGCCCACATCCGGCAGCCCTGTGAAGGACGCTGCGATGCAGCGCTTCTCGAAGCCGTTCGCTGAGCAATTCCATGTCTCTGCCGAGGCTATGAGCTACCGCCTGGAGGCGCTTGGGCTCCTCACTCGTGATCGATCCCTGTTGGGTTGAACCCCAGTGTTCTTGTGCGCAGTGCGTTTACTGTTCACGGGACATGGACAATTGGAGGCCCTGAAATGGCCAAAGACTTTGATCCGCGGCGCATCCTCCGCAAGATCTCCACCTCGCTCACCCGCGTGTGCTTCGAGCGCGCCGGCGTGGTCGA
>JBQTIJ010000278.1:0-15426 GCA_052388255.1 Phycisphaerales bacterium | reverse complement strand
TGATGTGCAGTGCCTACAGGCATAGGTGGCAAGCGTACCCGATCGAGCGAATCAGCGTACGCCTTACCGGTCTAGTGAGCTGCAAGAAGGTGCCAGCGTTGCCATTCTGTCGGCATGCCGCTTCAGGGGCATCAACAGACCATCCACCTACAGATGGATCAGCACTCACCTTCTCGCTGGGCATCTGTCGAAAGCTGGCCGCGCGCTTTCCACACGATCCAACCCGGACCAGCACCCCTCGCTCCAATCGTCAGCAATGTTTCCGAAGAAACGGACCCGATCCGTTTGCGGACAACGCGGGCACGCCGAAGCCGCGTTCCGTGTTGCGGATGAACCCCGCCACCGGCACCTTCGAGCCCGTCGTCGCGTAGAGAGCCCAAAGGCCCGCCGACGAATCACCTGCGGGCCACCCGCCGCCGCCCCACGCCGGACCCGGCGTAGGCGGCATTCGATTCATGCACACACGGTCCGGCCGCACCCCCGGCGGGCCGTTTCGTTGGAGCGTGTCGGATAGCGGTCGGATTGGAGCGATCGAAGCGGATTCAACGGCGAAAACCATCACCATCCGCACCAAAGAAAAACCCGGTTCCCCATGCGGAAAACCGGGCAAAAGCGGGCGAGGAGGATCGAACTCCCGACATTCAGCTTGGGAAGCTGACGTTCTACCGCTGAACTACGCCCGCGGCTCATCGATCATACGCGCGCCCTCCCCCTCCGCCACCACACTCCACGCCCTCAACCTCCCCGCCTCACCCCACCGCCACTACCCTCCCCAACCTATGCACGCTCCCCGCCAAATCGATCCCACTTCCCATCGCGCCGCCATTCTTGCGGCGTGCCTCGCCGCGCTCTCCACCCTCTCTCATGCCGCCGCGGCTCAGCCCGCCACTGGTGGTGGTGCAGCCCAGCCCGGTAGGACGCGGGCGGAGGGCGATCAGCCCGTCGCGCCGCCGCTTGATTGGCGGACTGAAGAGAAGGTCGATCTTGAAGGGCAGGTGCAGGTCACGTTCCCGGATCGGTTCATCAAAGCGGGCGAGTCGTACTTTGACCATCTCTCGCCACCCGCCTCGATCGTCTTCCAGGCGATCCCGCGCCCGGCGGAGGGCGCGGCCCTTGATGCCAACTACTCGATGTACGTCGCCGCCCTCAAGCGCGATGCGGAGGGCAACATCACGGGGCTGGGTGAGCCCGTGCTCGTGTCAGCGCCCGGGTCGGCGAACACCTGCGGGTGGTTCCACCCCACCAAACCCGGCACGGTCATCTTCGGCAGCACGCTCACCGCGCCAAAGGCGACCGATGCGCCGGGATATTCCCGCGATCGCCAGCGCTACTCATGGCAGTTCCCCACCGAGATGGAGATCGTCATGGTGGGGGGGATCGATCGGCTGCTCGCCGCCGCGTCCTTCAACGCCCACGCGGCGGATCAGAAACAGCGCCACGGCGAGAAGTCCTCGCTGATCCCGAACTTGAGCACGCTCCCCACCGCCGATACCGCGACGCCCCTCTTCACGCGCCCGGGGTACGACGCGGAGTGCTCGATCTCGCCCGATGGCCGCTTCGTCCTCTACACCCATGTGGACCCGACGAACAACGACCCCAACCTCTGGATCTTCGAGCCCGCCACCGGGCGGCACACGCCGATCATCACCAGCCGCGGCTACGACGGCGGGCCGTTCTTCTCTCCAGACGGCCGCCTGATCTGCTACCGCTCTGATCGAAAGGGCAACAACGTCCTGCAGCTCTTTGTCGCGGAGCTCGCCTTCGGCAACGACGGCGACGGTTCCATGCCCATCGGGATCGCGCGCGAGGTCCAGTTGACGGGCGAGATCGCGGGCAAGCCGGAACAGGAGCAACCTGTCTCATGGTGCCCATACTTCCACCCATCCGGAACGTTCCTGGTCTACGACACGAGCGAAGTGAGCCACAGCAACTATGAGGTCTTCGCCGTGGAACTCGACCTCGACAAACCCCGTGAGGCGCTCGCGCGCCGCCGCGTGACGGCCGCGACCGGTTTTGATGGGCTCCCGGTCTTCTCGAGCGACGCCAAACTCATGATGTGGACGAGCCAGCGTGGCCCCAAGCGCGACGACGAGCAGCGCCCCTCGTCGCAGCTCTGGATCGCCAACTGGAAGGGCAAAGCCCCCGGCCAGTGAGCGAGCCGGAGGCACGGCCTCCCGCTCAGGTCCACGATCCGCTCCATCCCCGTCGCCGCGAGCGGCCGGGCTTCGGTGATCCACCTCTCCCCATGACGTCCACTCCCGCGGGACACTCCCACTCCACGCCGTCAGGTGCGCCCACCGCGCCGTCGTCATCCCCCGTCGCACCCGCGCCCCCGCCGGCCCCCCCGGCCCCCCAAGTCTCTCCCGCCAACGCCACCGGTCCGCGCCCCGCGCCGCTCTGGCTCTTCCCCCTCGCGGGCATCGCCCATGCACTGTGCATGGCCTGCGTATTCCCCCCTGCGGATATCTGGTTCCTGGTCCCTCTCGCGATTGTGCCCTTGGTCTACGCAGCGGGCAAACTCGCCTGGTCGCCCGGTCACATGCGCTGGCGCGTGCTCCTTCTGCTCCTTGGCGCCATGATCCAGCCGCTCTGGCTGAACCGCTGGATGTTCGGCGTCGCCGCGATCGGGTACCCGGCACAGGCGATCTACCTCGCCCTCCTCCCTGCCCTCTTTGTCTGGGCCCTCGCCAAGTGGTATCGCACAGTCCGCGGCCGCATCCCCATGTCGCTCGTCGTCCCGACGCTCTGGACGGGGCTTGAGGTCCTCAAGGGCGAGTTCGTTTTTGGCGGCTACGCCTGGCACCAACTCGCCCACCCGCTCATCAACGCGCCCTCCCTCGCTGCCCCCGCCGCATGGCTGGGCACGTACTTCGTCTCAGCCCTCGTGGCGGCCTGGGCGGGCATCGCCGCGGATCTTCTGCCAGGGATGGGGCGGCCCGGGTCTTATCGCATCGGGTCTTCGCTCGTGGTCGGCGCGGCGACCATCGCCATCTGGTTCACGGCCGCCGTTATGCAGAGTGCAGAGCCAACACCCACCCGCGATGTCGATATCGCGGTCGTCCAGACCAATGTCCCACAAAACAACAAGAACTCATGGTCGCCCACGCAGGCCTTGAAGGACTTCAACCGCTTCATCGAACTCACCGAGCAGGCGGCCCGCTCTGCCGCGGATGGATCAAAGCCAGACCTGATCTCATGGCCAGAGACCATGTTCCCCGGCATGGCCCTCAACGCCGAAGCGCTCGCCGCCGAGCGCCGCGGCGTAGCGCTACCCCCGCCCGCTCCGCCCAATCCGCTCTTTTGGAGAATCGATCGGCCCGAGAGTGAGGGCGGCCCCTTTCGCCTCCTGACAACCGCGCATGCCGATGGACTCCTGGCTCTGCAGGGACGGATCGGTGTCCCCATGCTTGTCGGGGCGACCGCGATCGAAGGGCTCACCTTCGAGCAGCAGGGTGATCGCATCCAACCACGCTGGAAGGCGGAGTACAACAGCGTCTTCATGCTCGAAGCCGGCGCGGTTCGAGAAGAGCGATACGACAAAATCGCCCTGACCCCATTCGGCGAAGTCATCCCCGGCGCATGGCGCTTCCCGGCGCTCCAGCAGTCGCTCGTCAACCTTGGCGCAAAGGACATGTCCTTCACGCTCGGCTTCGGTTCGACTGATCGAGTCTTCGAGGTTCTCCCGTCCTCTTCCCCGGTCTCACCCGCCGCCGGGGCCGCCGTCCCCGTCCGGATCGTGACCCCCATCTGCTTTGAGGCGACTGTCCCCGCGCTCTGTCGGCGGCTGGTCTTCGGAGATGATGGTGGCCTGCTCGCATGGTGGCGCGCCGGTGGGCCTTTGCGCGCGACGGGCGTGGTGGGAAGCACCCCATCACGGCAGCGCCGTGCTGACCTCATGGTCAACCTGAGCAATGACGGCTGGTTTGCAGAGTCCCTCGGTGTTCGTGAACAACACCTTCAGAACGCGCGCTGGCGCTGTGTTGAACTCGGGGTCCCCATGGTTCGAGCCGTCAACACCGGCATCTCGATCGCCATCGACGGGCGCGGACGATTGATCGGCAGCGGGGCCACGGCGGCCGACGCGCCCCTTGTGGTCCCCGCCTTCTCTGACGGCGTCATGCGCGTCCGGGTGCCCTTCCCCGCCCGCGATCAGGTCACCCTCTATTGCCGTATCGGCGACCTCTTCGGGTACACCATGCTGGCCCTCACCGGGGCCGGACTACTCTGGATCCTCGGCCGCGTCTCGATCGGCCGACTGATGAACCGAGGAGCGCCCGCGTCGTAAGGTCTCTGCTGCCGCCCCCCTCGGCCTCGCACGCTTTGTTGCCGCAGACCAGCACCGGCCAGCCCCGAACGGTCCCACCATGAGACACGCTCACCCGCACCTCCCCGCACTCCTTCCGCTCGCAGCCCTGCTCTCTCTCGCCGGGTGTGGCGAGAGTTCCCGCCGCGCTGGCCCACCCCTCGATACCCACGCCAAAGCCGCGGCCTCCTCCCCCGCCGGTGCGGCCGAAGCGCCCCGCATGACCGCGCTCGAGCGCTCGCAGGTCCGTGAAATGGCCCTCACCGCGATCACAAAGTCCGCCGCCAGCCCAAGCGCGGAGGAGCGGGCCAACGCGCTGGAGGCGATGCTCAGCGCCCCCGGCCGTGTGGAGCCCATGGCCCAGCGCGCCCTGATGGATGAGAGCGCAGGTGTGCGGGCCGTTGCCGCCAAGGTCGTCGGCCGAGCCAAGCTCACGCGCTTGACGCGCTTCGTCGAACCACTGTTGAACGACCCAAGCCCCTTCGTCCGCGTGAACGCCATCTATGCCCTCTCGCGCTGCGGACGGCCCATCGATCCCGCGCCCCTCGCGTCGGCCCTGCGCGACCCGCGCCCGGCGGTCCGGGCGGAGACCGCGTTTGTGCTCGGCGAACTCGGGAACCCAAGCGCGCTCTCCATGCTCCGCGACGCCGCAAAAGACCCCATGCCCCTCGCCGACCCCGGCGCGGTGCGACTCATGCGACTCCAGCTCGCCGAAGCCATGGTGAAACTCGGTGACCTCAACGCCATCGAGGAAATCCGAGCCGCCCTCTATCCCTCCCGCCCCGAGGACCTTGAGGCCACCGCTCTCGCGGTGCAGATCATCGGTCAGGTCAACGACGAAAAATCCGCCTATCAACTCAAACGGATCGCCCTCATGAACGACCAGCGGGCCGGGGCCATGCCCGCCGAAGTCCGCCTCGGCTGCGCCGGAGTGCTCGCCAAGATCGGCCTCCCCCGTGGCGAGGGCTCTTTTATTGCCGACGAGTTCGCCGCCAACCAGTCCCCCTCGCTCCGGGCCCAGTCGGCCGCCGTCTACGGCGCAACCGGCCGCGCCGGCAACCTCCCGCGCCTGCGCGAGATGCTCAGCGACCCCGAGCCCCTCGTTCGCGTCGCCGCCGCCGCGGCCATCGTCAAGATCACCGATGCGCAGTCCCTCGCCGGCGCGCAGTGACCGTCGAGCGTTCCCTGTCGCTCAGAACGGTGCAGGCGAAACACACTCGACCCGCGCCCCCGTTGACGGGTCGTCAAACGCCAGCCCCGATGCGTGGAGCATCAGGCGCGGTGCGGTCTCGAGCCGCCCATACAGCCCGTCGCCCAGGATCGGATGGCCCATGCTCGCGCAGTGAACCCGCAACTGATGCGAGCGCCCCGTCAGCGGCGTGAGCCGCACCCGCGTGCGCCCACCTTCGCGGCTCAGCACGCGCCACCTCGTCTCCGCCGGGCGGCCCAGGAGTGGGTCGATCACCTGCAGCGGCCGACGCGCAGGATCAAGCCGCATCGCCGCCACGACCACCCCTTCGTCCCCTGCAACGTCCCCTTCCACCAGCGCGACATACTCCTTGCCGACCGTGCGCGCCTCAAACTGCCACGAGAGCCCGCGCTGCGCCGCCTCGTCAAGGGCCATCAGCAGCAGGCCGGAGGTGTCCATGTCCAGCCGATGAACCGTGATCGGTCCCCGCGCCTCTATGTACCGCTCGCGCGCCCACGACGCCGCGCACACCGCGTTCTCAGCCCCCTTGCCGGGAACGCTCAGCAGCCCCGCGGGCTTGCTGATGACGACAAACCGCGCATCGCTCCGAACGACTTCGATCAGCCCCAAAAGAGCAGAGACAGGCCCCGCGCGCGGTCGCTGTGCCGGCGCGCTCACGCCTCCGGCACCGTCGGCGTCTGGAGCCGGTCATACTCAACCAGTCCGTCGCGCAGCCGCACTACCCGCTGACACCGCGCCGCCACATTCGGATCATGCGTAACCATGATGATCGTGATCCCCTGCGCGTGCAGTTCGCCAAAGAGCGTCAGCACAGATCGCCCCGTGGCGGAGTCAAGGTTCCCCGTCGGCTCGTCCGCCATCAGCACCACCGGGCGCGCCACCAGCGCACGCGCAATCGCCGCCCGCTGCTGCTGACCTCCCGAAAGCTCACTCGGGCGGTGATGCTGCCGATCCTCAAGGCCCACTTTGCACAGCGCCTCCACCGCACGCGCATGCCGCTCCTTGGGCGGGATGCCCTGATAGAACAGCGGGACTTCCGCGTTCTCGCGGATCGACAACTGCGGAATCAGGTTGAACGCCTGAAAGACAAACCCGATCGTCCGCCCGCGAAAGGCCGAGAGTTCCTCGTCGCTCATGGCCGCGACATTCCGGCCATCGAGGAAATAGTCCCCCCCGGTCGGCCGGTCGAGGCACCCCAGCACGTTCATCATCGTGCTCTTCCCCGAGCCCGACGCCCCCCTGATGGCCACATACTGCCCGGACGGGATCGTCAAATCGATCCCGCGCAGCGCCTCCACCAGCACCGACCCATCCGGCTTGTAGTAGACCCGCTTCACGCCCCGGAGTTCGATCGGCGCCTTCCGCTGTTCCGAGGGGGCGGCCAAGGGTTCGGTCATGCTCAGGCCAGCGGTCATCAGGTGGGGCTCAGTGGGGGGGCTCAGCCGGGGGGCTCAGCAGACGGCATCCAAGGCGAAAATCGCCCGCCGCCAAAGTCGCCGTTCAACTCTCAAGGCCCGGGCCGCGTTCGATCTGCAGCGTCGCCAGCGCGGTCATCGGGTCGGGCGCAAACCGGAAGACCCGGTCAAGCCCCGTCAGCAACATCACCGACCAGCAATGATCCGAAAGTGAGCACGCCACGACGACCTTCCCCGAGTCCGTCAGCTTCTTGCGGATGCGCAGCATCTGCGAGAGGTGCGACGACGAGAGGTAGTTCACGGCCCCGAAGTTCAGCACCACGTTCTTCGCCGCGTTGGCCTCCGGGCGCGTAATGCGCTCGTAGACCGCGTTCAGCTCCTCTGAGAGCGCCGGCTCGTCTTGAAGCTCGCTGATCAGGATGTTCTCAGACCATTCCGTCGGCATGTTGATCACCAAAGCTGTGTCCATCATAGTGCGGGCGTATGTCGCGCCGGGCGATCACCCTTGCAACCGTCGTTTGCCGCTCAGAATCCCCGTCCTACGCCGCACGCAGCCCGAACGAATGGGTCAATTCCGCCGCCGCCATGGCCCCACGGGTGGCTGCCCACCCTTCCCGCCTCCAGAACAAATCCGTCGCAACAAAAGCGTGCCCACGCCGCGCCGTTCACGCCGGAGTCTCCGTCTCCGGGCCGCCGTTTTCCTTGGGAACCCGGTTCGCAGCCGTCACGCTGTCGCCCTCGTTCAGCGACACCACGCGAACGCCCTGCGCACCGCGCCCCGTGAGCCGGATCTCATCCGCCGGCAGCCGCACCAGTTGCCCGTCCTTGGTCCCGACCACCACGTCATCACCAGGCACCACGCCCATCGCCGCGACCGACCGGCCGTTGCGCTCGCCCGTATCGATATCCGCGCGCCCCTTGCCGCCCCGCGACTGCGACCGCAGTTTCCCCGACTCCGGCTGCACCCGGTACTCGTCGATCGCGGTCCGCTTGCCGTACCCCTTCTCAGTCAGCGTCAGCAGCATCAGCGACGGATCAACCGTCACGCTGTCGCCCTCCTTGTCCCGCGTCATGCGGATCTGCACCACGCCGATCACACCGTCCCCCTCGGCCAGTTCGATCCCCTTCACACCCCCCGCGCCTCGGCCCATCACACGCACATCATCCTCCGCAAAGCGGATCGCCATCCCCTGCGCCGTCACCAGCATCACATCATCCTCGCCCCCGGTCAGGATGACATCCAGCAGCGTGTCCCCTTCGCGGATGTCCACCGCGATCAGCCCGCCCTTGTGGACGTTGCGATAGTCCTTGAGCGCCGTCCGCTTCACGATGCCGTTCGCCGTCACCGTGGTCAGGAAGTGCGAACCCTCCTCGAAGTTCTTCACCGCCAGGAAGGCGATGGCCCGCTCGCCCGGCTTGAAGTCCATGATGTTCACCAGCGGGCGCCCCTTGCTCGTGCGCGCCAGTTCCGGAAGCTCAAAGACCTTGATCTTGAACACCCGTCCCGTGTTCGTAAAGCACATCAGGTCGTCATGCGTGCTCGCGACAAAGAGGTGCTCGATGAAGTCGTCCTCCTTCGCTGCGCCTGCGATGATCCCCTTCCCCCCGCGACCCTGCTGCTTGTACGTATCGAGCGGCACCCGCTTGGCGTACCCCTGGTGGCTGATCGTCACAGCACAGTCCATCACCGGGATCAGCGCCGCGATGTTCAGGTCCTCGCCCTCGGCCTCCTGGATCTCGGTCTGCCGCGCCGTGTTGTAGCGGGCCCGCATCTCCTCGCAGTCCGCCGTGATCATGTTGAGCACCAGTTGGTGGCTCCCCAGGATCCGCTCATACCCCTCGATCTCCTCGAGCAACACCCGGTAGTCGTTCACCAGCCGCTCAAGCTCCAGCCCCACAAGCTGGATCAGCCGCATCCCGCCGATCGTCTCCGCTTGGATGCGCGAAAGCTGAGCCCCCGCCGCGCCCCCCGCCTCCATCAGTCGCGCCGGGATCGTCGCCGCCGCGGGGTGCCCGGGCGGAATCCGGAACCGCCGGGCCATCAGCTTCTCGATCGCCTCCTGGCGCGTGCGCGACGAGCGGATCAGTTTGATCACCTCGTCAATGTCACACACCGCATGGATCATCCCTTCGAGCAGGTGCGCCTTCTTCCGGGCCTCCTGCAGCAGGTGCGCCGTCCGCCGGCGGATCACCTCCGCCCGATGCTCGATATAGCACCGCACCATCTCGCGCAGCGGCAGCGTCCGCGGCTGGCGGTTCACGAGCGCAATGTTGTTGATGCTGAACGACTGCTGCAGCGACGTGAACTCGTAGAGCTGCTTCTCAACCACCCCCGCATCCGCACCCTTCTTGAGCTCCACCACCACCCGCACCGGGTTCTTGCTGCTGCTCTCGTTGTAGGTCGCGGCCAGATCGGTGATCTTGTCATCCGCGAGCGCCGCCTTGAGCTGATCGTTGATCACCTCGATCGAGACGTTGTACGGCAGTTCGTCGATGACCAGTTGCTCCCGGTCCTTGCTCCCCGGCACCGGCTCGGTGTGCATCCGCGCCCGGATCACCACCCGCCCGCGCCCCGTCTCGTACCCCTCGATGATCCCGCGCCGGCCCATGATCGTTCCGCCCGTCGGGAAATCCGGCCCCTTGATCCCCACCCGCACCGTCGTCCCCGCCGCGTCCTTCACGTCCTGCATCAGTTCGACCAGCGTCGTCTCCGGCCGCTCAATCAACCGGATGATGGTGTCAAGCACCTCCACCGGGTTGTTCGGCGCCATGCTCGTCGCCATGCCCACCGCGATTCCCACGCCCCCGTTCACCATCAGGTTGGGGAACTTCCCCGGCAGGATCGTCGGCTCCTCCAGCCGGTCGTCGTAGTTGGGCTGAAAGTCCACCGTGCGCAGGTCAATGTCCGCCAGCAGATCGACCGCCGCGCTCGTCATCCGCGCCTCGGTATACCGCATCGCCGCCGGTGGGTCGGGCGTGATCGACCCGAAGTTCCCCTGTGGATCGATCAGTGTTTGGCGCATGCGCCACTTCTGACCCATGATCACCAGCGTGGGGTAGATGACCGATTCACCGTGCGGGTGGTAGTTGCCCGACGTGTCGCCGCAGATCTTGGCGCATTTCAGGTGCTTGCGACCCGGGAAGAGCCGCAGGTCATTCATCGCCACCAGGATGCGCCGCTGGCTTGGCTTGAGCCCGTCGCGGACATCGGGCAGAGCCCTGTCCATGATCGTGCTCATGGCGTACGTCAGGTACGAATCCTGAAGCTCCCGCTCGATCTTCAGATCGACGATCGTCCCCGGCTGGTCGGGCGTCGGCCCCTCCCCCGCTGGGTCGGCGCCGCCCCCGGCAGATGGAGCATCAGGAGCAAGCAGAAGTCGATTGTTGAGGGCCATTCGTGGGCTCCACGTCCGTGCGGATTCGCCCGAGAAACCGGCCACTTTCAGGCCGTTCTTGCCGGGCACTCATGGTAGGAAAACCCCCCGTCCGCAGCGAGGTTTCGGTGGCCAATTTCTGCCCTTTTTTGCCTCTCTCGACCCGGCCCCCGTGGCCTGCTGATGAGCCCGCTCAAGAGCCCATTCCCGGCCCCGTTCCCCACCCGTCAATCAAACTTGAACACGCCCTTGCGATACCCGTAGATATACGCCACCACCGTCGTAAACACGAAGAACAGGATGCGCGCCAGCCACACCCCGCTCTCCCCCAGAGAGTGGTCAAGGTTCGGGAACGTCACCGCCCACGGATACAGGAAGATGATCTCGATATCAAAGACCAGGAACACCATCGCGATCAGGTAGAACCGCACGTTGAACCGCTTGCGCGTGGACCCGATGGCGTCCATCCCCGACTCATACGTTTTGCCCTTGATCGCTCCCGATCGACCCGGGCCAAGCGCCCGCGAAAGCGCCAGGTTGCCAACGGCAAAGCCCACCGCCATCAGGATCAGCAGCAGCACCGGCGCGTACGAGTTCAGATCGGTGGCAAGCGTCATCATCGGGGCCAAGCGTAGTCCACTCTGCTCACGGCCAGCGCAGCACTCAGAAGCCCTGCTTCGACCAGTCCTGAACCTTGTCGTCCTTGTACGTCACCACGATCGACTTCCCCCCATCCTTGTACCGGATGACCGTCAACTTGCTCCGGTTGTCTGACCCCACCACCCCCGCACCGGAAATGCTGATCCCCGACCCCGTCTCGTCGATCCCTTTCCCCAGCATCTTCTCCACCGCGTTCTGCGTCATCCCCGCGCTGATCTTCGCGAAGTTCTCGTCCGTCACCTTGGACTCACACCCCATGAGCCCGACCCCCAGGACACAGACAATCGCGGGCGCAGCAAATCGGGTGAGTGTTGGTCGCATGATGTTGAGCATATCCCTTCGTCCCCTTCGGGCCATGGCAACCGCATTTTCTGTCCGTCAAGGTGACGATGCTGATGAGGTCTCTTCGTTCTTCGCGAGCGTTCAGGCGTCTGTTCTTCATCCCGACCTTGCTGACTCTTGCGACGAAGGGCGCCATCCCCGCAGCTCAACAACCTGACACGACGCCCATCTCTCCAGCCCGTGAGGGCTGTGACGTCCGTAGACGGGGGTCAAGCGAGTCTTCGAGCGCGACCCCCGGACACCGCGCCCAGAGGATCTGACCCTGAAAGGGTCATCGTGGGCATCAACCGTTCAGCGCTGGGTCATGCCGCGACGATCGAGCATCAATCAGTTCCTCCCCGGTTCACCATCGGTTTGTTGAGAGTGCGGTCGCCCCACTCTCCAGGCCCCGCCCCCTCCCGCCCCTCAGATCCACACCTGCACCACCAGCGTCGCCTCCTTCCCCATGCTCGTCGACATCTCCGCCACCGACATCGTCGAGAACTTCACCTCGCAATCGGTGTGCGAGTCCAGCCACTCGTTGATGTGCCGGTCGAGGTACTCAAGCGACGTCGCCGTCAGCTTCGCCGTAAACGTCCGCACATGCGTCGCGCCCGTGTTGTCCTTGTTGAACGGCCGCTTCCACTGAGATTCGACCGTCGTAGTGTTCCCGCCGCTCGTGAAGGTGATCTTCGGCTTCGCCTCCGCCGGAGGAAGTCCGCCGCTCGAATCCGGTGCCAGCCGCGCGGTCATCAGGGCGTGCATGTGAACCTCCTCAGGGATACGGGCGCTCCCCCGGAGCGACGCGCGCACCGGGAATCCCCTGAGTATGCTCAGGAAAACCCCTCCCTGCAAGTCCCCACAGCCCCTGGCAACTGCCGCGCCCCCTCACCCAACCGCCGCGCACACCTTCCGGGCCGCGTCCGCCAGGTCCGTCGCCGCCTGCATGGTCGGGATCTCGCTCCGCGCCCCATCGAGCAGCCGCCGCCCCGCCTCCACGTTCGTCCCTTCCAGCCGCACCACCAGCGGAACCTTGAACCCCACCTTCCGGGCCGCGTTCACCACCCCCTGGGCGATGATGTCGCACTTCATGATCCCGCCGAAGATGTTGACCAGCACCCCCTTGCAGCGCCGGTCAGAAAGGATGATCTGGAACGCCTCCGTCACCGCCTCTTCGCTCGCGCTCCCGCCCACGTCAAGAAAGTTCGCCGGCTCCCCCCCGTGCAGTTTGATGATGTCCATCGTTGCCATCGCCAACCCCGCCCCGTTCACCAGGCACCCGATGTTCCCGTCAAGCGCGATGTAGCTCAGCCCGAAGCGCTTCGCCTTCACCTCCGCGGCGTTGTCCTCGCTCGCGTCGTACATCGCCTCAAGGTCCGTATGCCGGAAGAGCGCGTTCTCGTCGAAGTTGAACTTCGCGTCAATCGCCAGCACCTGCCCGTCTGGATGCGTGCTGCTCGGCGGCGTGATGATCAACGGGTTGATCTCCGCGATCGAACAGTCCTTCTGCCCGAAGAGTTTGCACAGGTTGGACAGAATGCCCACCGCCTGTGAAACCTGCTTGCCCTTGAACCCCAGCGCAAACGCGATATCCCGCGCCTCGTACGGTTGCAGCCCCAGCACCGGGTGCAGGAACGTCTTGAGAATCGCCCCCGGGTTGTCGTGCGCCACCTGCTCGATCTCGACACCTCCCTCGCGCGAGGCGATCAGCACATTCCGGCGCGAGGTCCGGTCGGTCGTCACCGCAAGGTAGAACTCCTCCTTGCCCCCGCCCGCGCGGTCGGCAATATCCACCCCCGCCGCGATCAGCAGCCGCTTGACCTCCAGCCCCTCGGGCGGCGTCTGCGGCGAGACCATGCGGTGCGTCAGCATGAAGCGGGCCGCCTCCTCCGCCTCCTTCGCGCTCCGCACCAGTTTCACAAACCCCGCCTTCCCCCGCCCCCCCGCGTGGACCTGCGCCTTCACCACCGCCAGCGGCGTGGCCTGGCTCGCCGTCACGGCCTTGAACGCCGCCGCGGCTTCCTCGATCCCCGTAATCATCTGCCCAGCCGGAACCGGAATGCCCGCGGCGGCAAGGAGCGCGCGACCCTGATATTCGTGGATCTTCATGGTGCGGAGGGTACGGCCCTCGCCCCCGCACGTCCCGGGTTCAGTACGCCAGGGTCTGCCCGACCGCCTCCGCCACCCGCTTCGCATCGGGGAGATAGTCGAGTTCCAGTTTCGCGTAGGGCATGATGCAGTCAAACCCGCACACCCGCTGCACCGGGGCCTTCAGATGCAGGAAGCAGCGTTCCTGAATGACCGCCGAAAGCTCGCTCGCCAAGGAGCACGTCTTGGGCGCCTCCTGCACGATCACCGCCCGCCCCGTCTTCTGCACGCTCTCGACAATCGTGTCGGCGTCAAACGGGCAGATCGTCCGCAGGTCAATCAGTTCAACCGATTGGTCCTCCGGCAGGTTGTCGAGCGCCTCGAGGCACTGAAACACACTCGCCCCCCAGGTGATGAGCGTCAGGTCTGACCCTTCGCTCACAACCTTCGCCTTGCCGATCGGGATGGTGTACTCGTCCTCGCTCACCTCCTCGCGGAAGGAGCGATAGACCCGCTTGGGCTCAAAGAAGATCACCGGGTCAGGGTCGCGGATCGCCGAGATCAGCAGCCCCTTGGCATCGCTCGGCGTACACGGCATCACCACCTTGAGCCCCGGGCTATGGGTGTAGATCGCCTCCGGCGAATCGCTGTGGAACTCGGGCGCATGAATCCCCCCGCCCACCGGCACCCGCACCGTCAGCGGGACCGTGATCGACCCCCGCGTCCGGTTGCGAAACCGCGCCGCATGGTTCACCAGTTGGTCATACGCCGGCCCCAGGAAGCCATCGAACTGAATCTCAGGAATCGGCCGCATCCCCGCCATCGCCAGCCCGATCGCCGTCCCCATGATGCCGCTCTCGCTCAGCGGGGTGTCGATCACGCGGTCCTTGCCGAACTGCTTCTGGAGCCCCTCGGTCACGCGAAAGACGCCGCCGTTGAGCCCGACGTCCTCACCCAGACAGCACACCCGCGGATCCCGCGCCATCTCCTGCTGAAGCCCGAGCGTGATCGCTTGTACAAGGGTCAGGTTTGCCATGAGTCAAGGGTATGGACCGCACCCGCTCAGACGGCAACGGTCCTGACCGTCCCCGCCACCGCGAACGCCGCCTCTGTCTTGGCCTTCACCTCGTCCACAGTCACCCCCGGCGCCGTCTCCGTGAGCACAAACGTCCCATGCTTCTCGTCAAGCTCAAAGACCGCCAGTTCCGTGATGATCATGTGTACACACCGCTGCCCCGTCAGCGGCAGCGAACACGCCTTCACCAGCTTCGCCCCGCCGTCCTTGCTGTTGTGCTCCATCGTCACAATCACCCGCCGCACCCCCGCCACCAGGTCCATCGCCCCGCCCATCCCCTTCACCATCTTCCCCGGGATCATCCAGTTGGCGATATCCCCGCGCTCGCTCACCTGCATCGCCCCGAGGATGCACATGTCAATGTGCCCCCCTCGGATCATCGCAAACGAATCCGCCGACGAAAAAAACGCCGCCCCCGGCCGTGCCGTGATCGTCTGCTTCCCCGCGTTGATCAGGTCGGCATCCACCCGCTCTTCGCTCGGAAAGGGCCCGATCCCCAGCAGGCCGTTCTCTGATTGCAGCCACACATCCATCCCCGCAGGAATGTAGTTCGCCACCAAGGTCGGAATCCCGATCCCCAGATTGACGATGTACCCGTCCTTCAGTTCCTTGGCGGCCCGCTGGGCCAGTTGGTCGCGTGTCAGGGGCATGGGCGGAGCATATGCGAGCATCGCGAGTTATTGCGTGCTTCGCTCGCTCTTTCCGCTCCTGAGTGTGTCGGTCAGATTCTGGAGGGCTTGGTCGACGATCTTCTTGGCTTCTTCCGCTTTCATGTCTTTGCTCCTTTGCTGAACCCGCGACGTGCGGCCCCTTCGCAAGCAACGCGGCCAGTCGCGGGGGGGGCGGGTGCAATGGAGCGAGCGGAGCGACCCCCCCCGCCGGCACGAGGTTGGAGGGCCAGCGAAGCTGCACAAACGAATGACAGACCGAACCCGCAGCCCTCAAGGTGCGGGCGCTCCGGGTGGGTCTGGCGTGAGGTG
>JBQTIJ010000277.1:0-3600 GCA_052388255.1 Phycisphaerales bacterium | reverse complement strand
GCCAGCGGGGGACTATGTGACGTACGAGCAAGAGTACATCCTGATCTTCCGCAAGGAGGGGAAGCGGTCGTTCGCGAGCCCTGCGGACGCGTTTCGGCGGCGACGGAGTGCCTTCTTCTGGGAGGAGCGGAATGCGTGGTTCTCTGACCTGTGGACGGACCTGCGCGGCGCGGCCCAAGGGATGAGCGAAACAGAGCCGAGGGCGCGCTCGGCGGCGTTTCCGTTTGAGCTTGCCCATCGGATCGTGTGCATGTACTCCCTGCAAGGGGACACGGTGCTCGACCCGTTCGCGGGAACAGGGACCGTGGCGTGTGCCGCGGCGGCGGGGGGACGATCGAGCATTGGCGTGGACATTGAGCCGGGGATGAAAGGGTTGGTGCTGAGGGCGGCGCAGGCGGGGGTGGTGGCGGGGCAAGAGCGGACGGTCGCTCGGCTCGACGCGCACCGAACGTTCTGCGTGGGCCGGGTGGCACAGGGGAAGTCGCTGGGGCACCGGCACGAGGGGTATGGGTTTGACGTGATGACGGCCCACGAGACGCAGATCGAGTTGCCACGGCCGATCGGTGCGGAGGAGGATGAGGGGGGCGTGACAGTGAGGTACGGCGGGAACGATGCGCCGGTGGCGGAGCGCCAGTTGCGTTCTCGACGGCCACGCGCGAATGAGGGGTCGCTGTTTGGCGTGTGAGGCCGACTCAATGGTCAGGCGAGTGCGCTGGCGTCTACTTTGATCCCGCCCCTCGTTTTCTCGTAGAACACAGGAACCCCCTGCAACGATTCGATGAGGTTCCCTTGGCGCAAGTAGCTTGAGGGCTTGATCGACACTGGCCGGTCTCCGATATAGCCGTCGATGCCGCGACGTTCATCCTCGGTGGTGGCGGGGAGGATTGGCAGTTTCAGGCGTTGGCCCAGTGCATGGAGGATCGCGCCCTGGAGCACGAATCCTGCGTAGGTCTTGTCGATGAGGAGCGCGTTGACCCACGATTCGATCATGGGTCGGTCGATCTTGGCAAGCGCGGTTTGCAGGCGACCGAGTGCCCGTTCGATTCGGTCACAGGCCTGCGAGGGGGCCGCTGGCATGTGCGCCGTGTACCAACGCTCCCACTCATCGCGCGAGTGCGGGCGCGCGGCTTCGATGAGGTCACTCATCTGGCCGACCACGGCCGGACGGGTTCCTTGGGCGACCTGATTGGCGAGGTTCAAAAGCGGGGCGACGTAGGTCGGGAACACGGGTTCGCGGATGCTCAGCGCGGGGCGAACTTCTTCCGCTCGCATGCTGAAGCGAAGTGGATCGCTTGGTGTCTTTTTCTTGCGTCCGCTCACGCCACCGTCACGCTCTTATCGAGGTAGACATCCTGGATGGCCTGAAGCATCTTGACGCCGTCGGCGAAGGGCTTCTGGAAGGCCTTGCGGCCGGAGATGAGGCCCATGCCGCCAGCGCGCTTATTGACGACGGCGGTGGTGACGGCCTCGGCGAGGTCGGTGGCGCCCTTGCTCTCGCCGCCGGAGTTGATGAGGGGGATGCGGCCGCTGAAGCCGTTGATCAACTGATAGCGGCAAAGGTCGATGGGATGGCCGCCCTTGCCCTTTTCGTCGCTGCCGCAGAGGTCGGTGTAGACCCGCTTGTCCCACTTGCCGTAAGCGCTGTCGCCGCTGTTGAGCGCGGCGTATCCGCCGTTGAGCGTGGGGAGTTTCTGCTTGATGATGTCGGCCTTGATGGTGGCGCCGAGGTGATCGGCCTGGCCGGAGAGGTCGGCGCTCGTGTGGTAGTCGGTGGACTTGCCGTCGGCGCCCTTGATCTTGAATCCGGTACTGCGGGTGTAGCACCAGAGGACGGTGACCATGCCGAGGGAATGGGCCTCCTCGAACATGTCTGAGACGTACGCGATTTCGTCGCGGGCCGAGTCGTTGCCGAAGTAGATGGTGGCCCCGACGGCGATGGCACCCATCTCGTGGCACTGGCGGATGCTGCCGAAGTACGACTGCTTGTGCACGTTCGGGCAGGTGAGCATCTCGTTGTGGTTGAACTTGACGAGGAAGGGGATCTTGTGGGCCCACTTGCGGGCGACGGCACCGAGGACACCGATGGTGCTGGCGACGGCGTTGCAGCCGCCCTCATACGCGAGCCGCACGATGCTCTCCGGGTCAAAGTACATCGGGTTTGGCGCGAAGGATGCGCCGGCGGAGTGTTCGATCCCCTGATCAACCGGGAGGATGCTGACGTAGCCGGTGCCGGCGAGGCGGCCGGTGTTCAGGATCGTCTGGAAGTTGCGGAGGGTGGGGACGTTGCGATCGGTGTGGCTGAAGACGCGGTCGATGAAATCCGGACCGGGGAGATGGATCGTGTTGGTCGCGATCTTGGGGTTCTTGAACTCGAGCAGGTCCTTGGCCGCCCCGAGAGTCTCGCGGACGTTGAGCGTGGGCTTGGCGGCTTCGAACATGGGGGAGACTCCGAAGGAGGTTGAGTGGGTCGTGTCGAGATGAAGGCCCCCTGAGCGGGTGCGAAAGGGCCTCGTTTGGGATGATAGCAAAATCAGCCGCGGCGCGTCCCAAGAATGGGGACGGGCCGCCGTCGGGCGTCGTTGGGGGCTTTGTCCTGACCTGTTTCGAGAGGAAACGCCGATCCACACGCCCGGCGTTGACGTTGGATGGTTGCCAAGGCATGGACACCAAACAAACAAAGAACGGCTTCTCGGTTCGGAGACTCATGCCGCTTGCGGTGGTGGTGGCGTTTGGCGTGGGGCTCGCCCTCTATATGAAGGGGGTAGAGCGCGGTGTCCTCGAAGCGGCCAAGGTTGAGAGGGTGGACAGCGCTGGGCGGGCCCGGCCGGTGGCGGAGGTCTCGCGGGTGGTGCGGGCGATGAAGCTTGTGACCGTCGAGGTCGAGACGATGGTGGAGGTTCGCACGCGCGACGAGTCATGGATGGGGAATGTTGATGCCACGGTGCGGGTGCCGACCACGCTCTACTACGGGACGGATCTCTCCGCTGCGCGCGTGGATGTGCTCGATGCGGGCCCCTTGGGCACGGAGTACGCGGTGCGGATCCCCGAGCCGCGGCGGATCGCCACCGAGATTTATGCCGAGCGTGAACAGTCGGAGGTGAACGCGGGGTGGCTTCGGCTGAAGAGCATGGCGGGTGAGAAGTACCTTGGCCTGGCGCGGAAACTGGTGAGCGATGAGGCGCGGCGGATGGTGCTGAACCCGGAGGATGCGCGGGGCGTGCGCGAGCAGACCATCGCGCGGGTGCGCGAACTGCTCACGGTGTTCGTGGGGGAGCGGGCACGGGTTCGGGTTGAGTTCATGGAGCCGGGGCCGCTGGCCGGGGTTGGTGGGGCATCGGCCATCCACGATCGCGAGGGGAGGCCGTGAGCGTCATGGGCGCGTTCCGGATCCTCGCTGCGCTCTATGGCCGGAGGTGGAACCTTCTGCGGCTTATGGTCGCGCTCTTTGTGCTCTGGGCGGTGGCGACGGACACGGCGGCGCGGCTCGCGCGGATGCGGCTGGCGGCGCTGCCGGACTTTGACTATGCGTCGGAGGTTCGCCGGCTTCGCGAAGAAGGGCGGTATGGCGAGGCGATGGTGATCGCGGACGCCGGGCTTGCG
>JBQTIJ010000276.1:0-6146 GCA_052388255.1 Phycisphaerales bacterium | reverse complement strand
CCGTCATCGGCGAAGCCCTCGCGGATCTCGCGCTCCGCGGCTCCTCAACCCTGCCCATCGGCTTTCTCGGCCTCGCTTCACGCGCCGGCCAGCCGGACTGATCGCGCCCACGTCAGCGCCCGAGGTTTGGATCCGGGCGGGTCGTCACGGCGAGTGTGGGCAGCAAGTAGTTGCGGCCCTTATAGACAAACACCTGCCCGCTCACCGTGAAGGTCACCGCCTCCGCTGTGGTGGCGGTCCCGGTCCCACTCTGGCCCGAGAGCGCGATCCGCTCCATCTCCGCCAGCCGCAGGCAGGGTTGCAGGATCATCGGCACATCGGCCTTGCCGGTGCCATCAGAGTCAAACACAAAGGCCCACTCACCCGCCCGGGTCTTGACCATCCGTCCGCGCCGTGAGACAAGGACACTCCCCTCGCGCAGCAATCGCCCCGGCGGTTGTGCCGCGGGTGGGCTCGGGGCGCTCGGCTGCACCATCTGCCCGGCGTCACTGCTCTTGGCCGGGCTCGCGGCCGCGGGCGGGCTCGGGGGCTGTCCCGCCGGCACAGCCCGAATGTCCTCGCGCCTCGGAGAGGCCTTCTCCATGTCCTTGATGATCTGGTCCACCGATGGATCCGCGGGCTTCGGCGGCGCGATGGCCGGGGCCGTCGCCGGTGCGGCCGCTGCGGGCGCCGGTGGAGATGTGGACGGGGTGGCTTGGGCCGGCGCAGGCGCAGCGGGGGCCGGGTCCTTGGGCGGTTCGGCCTGAACGCCGAAAGCACCTGCCAGAACGAGCGTGCCCAGGAGTGTGATTGCGCCGGTCATCGGTGACCCTCCGGGTTACTTGCCGCCGAGTTTCTTGAGCCGCATGGTCAGTTCGTCGGGGTTCGGCGTGCTCTCCATGGCCACGCGAACATGGATCATCTCTTGCTCGACGAGTTCCACCAGCGACCCGTTGAAGTCCACCATGCCGCTCTGCTTGGCTTCGATGCTCTTGAGGAACTCGCGGAGTTCGCCCTCACGCCCTTCGAGCACGAACTTGCGCACCACGCCGTTGTTGATCAGGATCTCAAGGGCCGGGATGCGGTGGACCTCGGGCTTGAGCGTGGGCAACAGTTTCTGATAGACGAAGGCGCGCATCTGGTAGGCAAGAATGCGCCGCACCTGTTCGACCTCCTCCTGCTCGAAGAGGCCGTAGATGCGGCTGAAGGTCTGCGTCGCGCTCGAGGCGTGGATCGTCCCGTACACCAAGTGCCCGGTCTCGGCGGCGTGCAGCGCGGCCTCGAAGGTCTCGTTGTCGCGCATCTCGCCCACAAGCACCACGTCCGGGTTCTCACGAACCAAGGCCCGCAGCGCGGTCTTGAAGTCCAGGCAGTCAATCCCGATCTCGCGCTGGTTGATCGTGGATTTCTTGTCCGTGAAGATGTACTCGATCGGGTCCTCGATGGTGACGATGTGGATCGGTTTCCGCTCGTTCACATAGTCGAGCATGGCCGCGATCGTCGTTGACTTGCCCGAGCCCGTCACGCCCGAGAGCAGCACGATGCCGTTGGGCTGCATCGCGATCTCCGCCATGATGTTCGGCAGGAAGAGCTGCTCGAACCGGCGGATGTTGCTCGTGATCAACCGGGCCGCCACCGAGATCTTCCCGCGGGCCTGGAACAGGTTCACGCGGAAGCGGTGCCCCTCGTCGTAGTCGTACGCGAAGTCGACCGAACCATACTTGCCAAGGTCTGCAAACTGCTCCTCATCGAGGATGTGCTTGGCGATGTCCAAGAACTCCTTGGCCGAGATGGGATCGGTGTCGAGCGGCTTGAGCGCACCGCGCAGCCGGATCACCGGGGCCTTGCCCGTCTTGAGCAGAAGGTCCGAGGCCTCAAACCGGATCGCGGCCTTGAGGAAGTCGCCAAAGCGTGTCGCGTGCGGGTCGTGCTTGTCATCCGGATCAAGGTGCAGGTGACCCGACATGGCGGCAGAATTGTGAGTCGAAGAGTTCATGGTTGATTCTCGTTGAACAGGCCCAGGTGTGCCAGCCGTCGCATGTCGCTCGCCCGGAAGGCCGCCGATCGCTCGGGAGCAGGGACGATACGACCCGCTCCCCGGCCCGGTTGCCCCCGATGGGTCCCCGGACCGCCCATAGAGGATAAGCGACCCGAACACAGAACCCGAGCCAAGAGGGACCCCTTGTCCATTTGCGCGTCTGCCCCACGTCAGAAAGTCGCTCCGCCGAGCTTTGTGACCGCCTCGATCGGCCCTCCTCTGAGACGAGTCAAACGACCCATGTTCGGCTGCCGTTTGTTGATGGCTTTCACTGGGAAACGGCACGTCTTGTGGTACATTCCCCACGGAACCCCCGCACCCCTTCGCCGCCAACCGTGACGGCCTGTCTGACCGGGTTGACCGGCCCGGGAGCACCGCATGCTTCAGCGAATCCGCCTCATCATTTGCATGGTGGTTGCCCTCCTTGCCTCGCGCGCCGCGGCTCAGCAGGTGATCTATGTGAACGCCGCCGCCGCACCCGGGGGCGACGGTCGCTCGTGGGCCACCGCACACAACACGCTCGACGCCGCGATCGACGAAGCGGCGCTGGTGCCAGCGGCGACTCGGAACGCGCTCATCTTCGTTGCCCGCGGGACGTACGTGCCCGGCGGCTTCAGCGGCGGCGCCACAAGTCTCCGCTACCGGCCAGAGAGCAACACGCACATCTACGGCGGGTTCGTGGGGACAGAGACGGATATCGACGAGCGCGACGCAGCCGCCAACCCAACCATCATCACCGGCGATGCGGTGGGCAACGACGCCCCCAACAGCACCGATGTGCTTGAACGGTCGGACAATCGGTCCGTCCTCTTTGACCTTCAATCCTGCAACAACCTCACCCTTGACGGGCTCATCCTGACCCGATGCAGCAACAACAACAACACACCCAACACCGGCGGCGCGATCCGCATGGGCAACGGCGGGACCAACGTCGTCGTGCGCGATTGCACCTTCATCCAAAACTTCGGCGGTACTGGCGCCGCCTTCAACACCGCCAACCTCGCCGGCCAGCCGCGCTTTGAGAACTGCCGCTTCATCGGGAACAGCAGCACCGGCGGCGGCGCAGTCTACATCCAAGGCGGTTCGGCCCTCTTTCTCTCCTGCCTCTTCCAGGCCAACCAGGCCCGGGGTGCCGGGCTCGGCGGGTGTGTCGGGTGCAGCCGCGGCGGCGCGGTGACACTCTCTTCCGGTGGCTCTCATGAGTTCCGCAACTGCACTTTCAGCCAGAACACTTCGCCAATGAACGGCGCGGCCATCTTCGCGGAGGCGGGTTCGCCGGTGCTGCGCAACTGCATTGTGTGGGCCAATGCGCCGACTACCGCGTCGGTCACCTCTGTGCCCGGCACCGTCACCCTTGTGAACACCCTGCTTCCATCGGGCGCGGCCACCGGCACATCGGTCATCAACACCAACACCCTGAACACCGATCCGCTCCTTGTCGACACCGATGGGCCGGACAACATCCCCGGCACGGCGGACGACAACGGTCGCATCGGTGCCGGTTCACCCGCCATCAACAGCGGAGACAACCTCTTCGTCATCACCGGTCAGATGATCGAGGACGTCGAAGGGAACCGTCGCGTTCACAATGCGACCGTCGACCGCGGCGCGGTGGAGTTCGAGGCGCCCGCGTACTCCCCGATCCTCTACGTGAAGGCGGATGCCACCGGCGCCAACAACGGATCATCATGGGCCGATGCCTTCAGCGGTGAGGGGGGTGTGCGGAGTGCCCTGGCGCTTACCGGTGTGGACGGTTACTACCGCCAGATCTGGGTGGCGGGCGGAGTTTACAAGCCAATCGCCCCGGGCAACCCACGCACCGAATCGCTCGCCATCACCTTCGGCACCCGGGTCTTCGGCGGCTTTGTAGGCACCGAGACCTCACCCGCGCAGCGCGTGACGGGCGCGGCCGCGACCACTTTCAGCGGCGATTTCCTCGGCAACGACACTCCCGGAGGAAACCGGGCCGACAACGCGTTCCACGTCGTCACGTTTCAGAGCGCCGCCCAGGCCCCCTTGCTCGATGGTGTCACGATCACCGGTGGCCATGCAGATGGTGTCGGGGGCAACGGCTTGGGCGGCGGAGCAGTCGCCAACTTCTCGTCCCAGCCCCCGCAGATCCGCAACTGTCGATTCATCGACAACTTCGCGACCACCGGCGGCGGCTTCGGTCTTGACAGCACGGTCGGTGGTGCCTCGCTCATCGGATGCACCTTCGAGCGCAACAGCGCGGGTACGGGCGGCGGCGGTGGTGTTGCGCATCTCTCCGGTTCATCTGGCTCGTACGTCGACTGCACGTTCTTCGAGAACTCCTCAAGCGGCAACGGTGCCGGCTTCGCGTGCACGTCCGCCCTTGCCATCCCGCAGTTTGGCAACTGCACATTCACCCGCAACCACGCCACTGGCCCGGCCGCCCGCGGCGGCGGCCTCTTCGCAGCCAACTACGCCCTTGTCGACTCGTGCCGGTTCCTCGGCAACAGCGCCGCCCAAGGCGGGGGCATCGCCTGGCAACTGAACCCTACCAGCGATCTGTTCCTTGTTTCCGCGGTCAATGTGCTCTTTGTGGGGAACATCGCCACCACCGACGGCGGCGGCGCGTTCGTCGGCCTCGGGCATCTCTCTGGCAACCTTATCGAGCCGTTTGTCAGTTGCACGTTCGTCGCCAACCGATGCCTGGGCGGCTCATCCGGCGGCATCCGGCTCACCACCAACAACCCCGTCTTCGCCCCCGCCGCGTCGTCCATTCTCTGGGGGAACACCGGCCTCGTCGGCGGCGTGCAGACCATCAGCGAGCAGACCCAGCTCAGCATGGTCGGCGCGCCCGCGCCCGTCATCGACTGTGTTGTCGAGGGCAACGCCGGCATCAACCGAGCGGCCACGCTCCACGGCCTCAACCCGCTCTTCCTGCGCATGCCCTCCCCCGGTGCGGATCTTGTGTACGGCACCACCGACGACGACTACGGCGACCTTCGGCTCGCCCCCTCATCCCCCGCCATCGACAACGGCCATACGTTCGGGACCACGCCTTCCAAAGTCCCCCTTGACTACCTCGACCGCGACAATGACGGCTCGCTTCGAGAGCCCGCGCCATTCGATCTCGGCGGCGCGGCGCGCTTCGTGGATGATCCCTCCACGCCCGACGCCGGTATCCCCAGCCCGCACATCTCGCTCGACCGCGGGTGCTTCGAGTTCCAACCCGGGTGTCCTACCTGCCCCGGTGTCCGTCAGTGGTTCAGCCCCGTCACCGCGGCCGTGGATTCGACTTACTCCTGGAGTATCTCCGTGCCCGGTCCGATGGACGACACGCTCTTCGCCCTCAACAGCACGTACTCCGTGTCGTTCGGCAATGTCGTCGGCTCCACGGTCACCCACCGTTCCGCTGTGGTTGATCGTGGTACGGTCACGCTCGACCTCGCAGGCAGAACCATGCGGTACACACTCGCGTCAAGCGCCGCGCTCTCGATCAGCAGCGAGAACCAGACCTCGCTTCCCATTGTCAATGTTCTTGGCGGCACGCTCCGCGCACCTTCCGTCCGCGTGGCCAACCTCCCTGGCGGCCGTGGCGAGCTGAACATCTCCGGTCCTGGCGCACGACTCTTGGTGCCGGACGACTCCCTTTCGGTGGGCTTCCTTGGAGAGGGGTCGATGACCATCTCCGGCGGCGCGACGGCAACCACCCGTATTGCCAGTGTCGGTGACCAACCCGGTTCGATGGGCACAGTCGTGGTAGAGGGACCAGGATCGGTCTGGACTGTCCCGTTCTTCCTGACCGTAAACAACGGGCGCGTCACCATTCGCGATGGCGCAACGCTGAATGTCGGCTTCGGCGCGTTCCTGTTGCAGCATGGCGTCATCGACGGTAACGGCACGATCAACGGCGCGCTCGTCAACTTCGGCTCGATCGAGCCCGGCAACTCACCCGGCACACTCACCGTCAACGGTGACTACACCCAGCTCGGCGAGATCGAAGATCTCGGTCCCGCATCGGGCCTCCTCCGCATGCAGGTAGAGAGCGTCACCCCCAACCAGTTCGACCGCCTCATCGTCACCGGCCAGACCCAGCTCGGCGGCGGCCTGATCGTCGAATCCCCTGTCGGCGGCTTCCCCGCTCCACCCCCTGAGGGCCTCT
>JBQTIJ010000275.1:0-6315 GCA_052388255.1 Phycisphaerales bacterium | reverse complement strand
AGTCGCAGCGGTTGCGTTCTTCTTCGGTGTCGCTGAAGTAGCTGGTGATGAACTCGTCAAGGTCGCCGGGTTCCACGAAGCCGTCCATGTTGAAGTCCACGAAGCAGGGGTTCACGACCCCGCCCATAGTGGCGTTGAGACGGGGACGGACGTTGAGCGCCATCTCTCCTGGTCCCCGTCCCCCACCCTGGCTGTTGATGGTCAGGAGGTCGGTCACCATGGGGCTGGCGAGGTTGGCGGCGAGGACGAAGAGGGCGTTGGTCGGGGCCCCTTCGTCGGGGAGGTCGCGGTCGTTCACGAACGTCACTTGGTCGTTCTGCTGGAGACCCGCCACGATGAAGTCGTTGCGGAACAGGCGGACCTTCAGGGGGTTGGCACCCTGACCGGTGTCGGTCAGGATGGCGATATCGGCATCGGTGTCGTTGTCCACATCAAGGGCGGCAAGGGAGAGGGGGCCTGACCCGGCCGGGATGTTCACCGCCGGGGCGAAGCGGGTGGGGTTACTCATGTCTGAGGTGTTCACAAGGACACTCATGCTGTCGCCACCTGTGTTGGCGGTGACGAGGGAGGGTCGGCCATCCCGGAGCATGGCGACCTCCAACTGGCTGGGGGAATCACCTACGGGGAGGACGACAGGATCAGCAAAGGCGACGATCCCTGTTCCCATGCTGATGTTCTGGAGGATGACGACCGCGCTGCCGCCGACCGAGAGGAGGGCAAGGTCAGGGTGGGCTCCGTCACCATCGATATCGAGCTCACGGGGTGCCCTTGGGGGGGTGGCGACAGGGATGGGCTTGCTGGTCCTGGGGGTGAAGTTGAACCCGGGTGAACCGGTCCTGATGAGGATGCTGATCACACCCGCGGCTTCATCCGTCGTGACGATGACGGGCCGGGTGCCCGAGCCGTCAAAGGCCTTGGCGATGATGCCGGTGGGACCGAGGCCGGTCGTGAGGGACCCCTGCCCGCTGAGGGCGACGGCATGGCTGCCGGGGATGGTGGTGTTGCGGAAGAGGGAGACGGAGTTAGAGCCCTGATTGACGATCGAGAGGTCAGGGATGCCGTCGGCATCGATATCGAAGATGGTGGCACCCTGGGGGTTGGTGCCGACCGCGAACTGGACGGCCCCTTCGAAGCCCTGCCACTCGCCACCCATGGAGCCCCGGTTCATGAGGATGACGGCTGAGTCGTTGGAGGGGGTGGTCAAGACCAGATCCGACAACCCATCACCATCAAGGTCACCGGCGGTGACGGAGGAAGGCGTGCTGGTGGCGGAGGTGTTGGAGGGGTCGTTGACGTTCAGGGGGGCACCGAGGGTGCCGGTGGTGAGGTTGAAGAACTGGGCTCCGCCCCCTTCGGGTCGCTCAAGACGGAGGAACTGGTCACTGGGCCCGCCGCCGGGACCGGGTACACGCGGGAAGAAGGCGACATCAAAGTGATCGGCGGGCATGCCGGTGGTGTCACTGATGCCGATGCCGCCGAGAGCATCGATCAAAGGAAGGGAGAGGCCCTCAGGGGGTGGAGCGGGGAAGCCGCCGACAGGGGATTCGACGATCAGGCCGCCGCCGAGCTGGGTCTGGCCGGTGACGACGAGGCGGTCGAACTGGTTGGTACCGGTTCCTTCAACCTGCATCTTGAGGCGGCCGGCGGAGGAGCCAAAGCCGGGGATCTCGCCGACCTGGGTGAACGATCCGTTGATTCTGAGCGTGCCTGGAGAGTTGCCCGGTTCAATGCTGCCGAAGTTGATGACTGGGCCGTTGATTGTTCCGTCGCCGGTGATCGTGCCATCTTGCAGCAGGAAGATTCCAAAGCCGCAATCGAGCACGCCGCCGCTCCGGACCTGCACGGTGCCGCTGGCGATTGAGAGGAAGAAGGGGACGGTCCAGCGCGAGCCGGGGCCGGTGACGAGGACGGAGGAACCGGCCGAGCCGGGTTGATCGCCGACTGAGGCGGTGCGCGTGAGGGCGGTCGCGCCCCCTTCAAGAATGAACTCGCCGCGGCCGAAGAAGCCGACGGCGAGATCGCCCTGCGTGATGTTGAGACGGGCTCCGGGGCCGGAGATTCGCAGCGTGCCGTCGGTGCCGGTGGTGGAGCCGATGAGAGCGGCGAAGGGGGCGAGCGTTCCCTGCGTGACGGTGAAGGAGGTGGGTGTGGGGTCGGTATCGCCGACGATGAGTGAGGGGAGGATTGAGGACGTAAGTCGGTACGTCGAGCCGTTGAGGTCGAGCGTGGGATGGCCGCGAGCGATCACGGCGCGCTGATTCGAGACCGTGGTCGCGGGGGTGAAGTCGATGGTGTAAGTGCTTTGGATGTCGAAGGATGCGCTATCGAAGGGCCCCGGTGCGGCGGGGAACCAGTCGAAGGGCGAGTTGAAGGTGCCGCCTGTGGGGCTGACCCAGCGGCGGATGCCGGGCTCGGTGATGACGGGGGGGACGAATTCGTAGACCCCGCGATCGACGGGGGGCGTGCCGATGCCGGTGTTGGCGACGGCGGGGGCATCGAAGAAGCGCGCGGCGCCGTCAAGGTCGAGCGGCAAGGATTCGGTCGTGTTGCCGTCGCCGTCGATGTCGTAAGTATCGGGCGGGACATCGGTGGAATCGCCGGTGTCGATGGCCGGGGATCCGTTGGTGAGGCGGAGGTCGCCGTAGTCGTCGTCGGGTGTGCCCCAGACGGTGTCAAGGCCCGGGGAAGGGATGCGGCGGAAGAGGGGGTCGAGGCCGTTGTTGCCGGTGCCACCGAGGGAACCCGTCCAGCCCTCGATGATGGAACGATCGATCTGCAACGAGCCAGCCGTGGGCCCCAGACGGAACTGTTGCTGCTCAACGGAACCGCTTGGCGATCGGTTCCCGACGACAATCGAGTTCGTCATGACGATCTGCGCGGTGTTCGAGTTCATAAAGATGCCGCCCGCGCCTTGCCCTGACAGTGCCGATCGGTTCGACGCGATCACGCAGTTCAGCAACGACAGCGATGCGCCATGGTCACATACCAGCGCCCACGCGCCAGTCGCGCCGGCCTCGTTTCCGACGATGTCGCACCCATGGAGCCGGGAAGTAGCGCCATTATCGCACCACACCGCGCTGCCGTTCGAGGCGCCGCTTCGGTTACCCCGGAATGAGCAAAGGACGAATGTAGTAAGACTCGGGGCGTCGTGCACGTAGCATGCTCCACCACCGCCCTGCTCGCATCGATTTCGCAGAAACTCGCACCGCACGAATACGACCGAAGGCGTCGACGGGGCGCCGCCGACCTCGATCGCACCGCCCGAAGTGGCAGCGGTATTGTCACGAAACACGGTGCGAACGAAGCTCGCGCTGCAGTCGTTGGCGAGGACCGCCGCCCCTCCAACACCCGCCGTTGCCTTATTGGCGATGAATGAACAATCGGCAAACTGGGGGCAACTTGTCTGAGCGACATAGAGCGCACCCGCGGCAGTCGCGGAGTTCGAGAGCAGCGTGCAGTGACGGATGACGGGCGAACCCGGTCTCAGGAACACGCCGCCGCCCTGGTCGTTGGGGAAGGAGGAGTTCGCGTTGCCTGCTGTGATCGTAAAGCCGTCAAGGACGCTGCTGCCCCCCACGCCTGTTCCGTTGATGACATGGTACGAGTTGTCGCCTCGGTTCAGATCGCCGTTGTCGTCGCCGTTGAGGTCGCCGGAGAGGACGGTGGGGTTGGCGGCGATGTTGCGCTGGGAGAGTTGGGTTTCGGTGCCGGAGAAGCCGCCGTAGATGGCGAGTCCGTTGCGGAGTTGGAAGGATGCGGAGCGGGAGCCGCCGGTGGGTGCGGGGGTGTACGTGCCCGAAGCGACCCAGATCTGAGAAATGCAGGGGAGCGTTGACGCGAGCTCAAGGGCATCCTTCAGGCGCGGCATCGCGTTGGCCCAGCTGCTGCCATCTCCGCCGGTTCCGGCCGCGGCGTTTACGAAGAGGATTGGGCCCGGGATGATTGTTCGGAAGACGCCGACGGAGTCGGCGGAGTTGAGGCCGGCAGCAACATCCGGGACACCACCCTGGTGAAAATCCGCGATGGCCACCGCTTGAGGGCCGCTCGTCGATCCGGTGAAGTAGAAGTTTGGTGCTGCGAATGTCCCGTCCGGGTTGCTATGAAAGACCGCGAGATGACTGTAGTTGAAAAGGCCCACGATGAGGTCGTCGCGCCCATCGAGTGTGAGATCAGCCGCGGCGATGGCGCGCGGCCCGGAGCTTGAGACAGTTGGGTATTGAACCGCAGGTAGGAGTTGTGCGATGCCCGTACCGAGGAGCACGGCCACGCTGCTTTGCGTTTCGTTGGCGGTTGCAACGTCGCCGCGTCCGTCGGCGTTGAAGTCGCCGACTGCCACTGCGGCAGGGCCGCTGTTTGCGCCGGTGGGATAGGACGACGCCGGCTGAAAGCCGCCCCCGGGCAGACCGCGGAGGACAGACACCGAGCTTGCATTCGCGTTTGACGTGATGAGCTCAAGCACACCATCACCGTCCAGATCGCTCGCCACGATGCCGGATGGGCCGGTGCCGACGCCATAGTTTTGACTGGTCGGAAATGCCCCGGCACCGTTGTTGAGGAGGACAACCACGGTGTGAAGGCCGGCGCTGCACACGGCAAGGTCTGGTAGACCGTCCGCGTTAAAATCCCCGGACGCTACGCCTGTCGGGGCCGTTCCAACTGGCGCGATCGACGAATGCGTGAAAGATCCATTGGGAAGTCCGAAGAAGATCCACACGTTTGCGGAACTGTTGTTGGCGACCGCGAGATCCAGTCGACCATCACCGTTGAAGTCAGCCGCAGCGAGCGCGCGGGGGGTGGTGCCGACCGCATAGTTGACCCGGGGCTGGAACTGACCAGCGCCGATTCCGAGATGGACGGAGATGGTGTTCGTGTTCGCGTTCGCGACGACGAGATCGGGCGCACCATCCTGGTTGAAATCGGCCGCGACCACAGCGCGGGGACCATCGCCAGCGGCACTCACTTGGAAATCACCGAGCGAGGGGATGCACTGTCCTGACGCTGAAGTGTGGAACGGTGCTGGGAGGAAGAGTGCAGCAACGATGAGCAGGCATCGACGCACGTTTCTCCAAGCAGTTCGAATTGCGGAGGTCGCGCGCGAAAAGCAGAGAGGGTTGTCGAGGGCGAATGTTCGAGGCATGGGCGGTTCTCGTATTTTCGCGTCGGACGGACTCAGCATACACGAAAAGACGTGCGGTGGCGGGGGGAGGCCCAGAGCGCAGAGAGAATCAGCAGGGAGCCGAAAGCCGCGGCGAACGGTCGGCGGGGGGAGTCGCTGGCGGAGGTCGATTTCATCGTGAATGGCCTTCGGTTGGCGGACTGTGCGTGAGTCACTGCGTGTGTCATCTGGCGGGGGGGCTCAGCCGCGGGGCTCCGTAGGGCTCTTCAGCGTACTCGCGGATCTGGCTCCTGCCAGAGACGGGGTGCAGGGATCCGGCCGCAGGCTGCGGGGGAGGAGTCCTGCATAGACGTGCCGAAACGCGCGAAAGGGCCTCAGGAGGCGCGCGGACCGTAGTGCGGGAATGCGACGTAAGGGCGTGTGGGTAAGTGGGTAACGGGTATCTGCGATATTGACATTTGGCGCGGATGGGTGATGGCAGCCGCGTGCCCGGCAAACGGATCGTGAACGGGGGAGGGCCTGACGGAGATCAATGGCCGCGGCAGGACGGTGGGGCGATGAAGGGATCGGGCTGACGATGACCCCTTTCGGGGTCAGATTCTCTGGGCGCGTGTGACCGGGTGTGTCGTTGCAGGGCCTCCTCCACGCCCGGCTACGAACGTTGCAGCCCTATCGGGCTGAAGAGGTTGGCGTTGTGTCGAGAGTTCGCTACGAACTGCGCAGCCCTATCGGGCTGGGGAGAGGGGCGGAGAATGATGTTGCCTCGGGCGTGGTCCGTTCCGGGGGGAGAAGAGGGGGAGAGGAGAAGGGATCACGGCCCGGAAGGGCGGTGGCACAGCGGCGCTTTTTTAGCATCCGCCGAAGTACGCCGTGATGTAATCATCAAGGTCGCCGGGTTCGACGACGCCGTCGTTGTTGAAGTCGCAGCGGTCGCGCTCGGTTGGGTCGTCACTGAAGAAGGCGGTGATGAAGTCGTCGAGGTCGCCGGGTTCGATGACGCCGTCGTTGTTGAAATCAAGCCCGCAGCCGCCGCCGGGGCCGGGGGTGAAGGTGAACGAGAGGGCGAGGTCGCTGGCGGCGCCGAGGTTGGCGTCATAAGCACCGGCGGAGACGAGATAGGTGACGCCCGCGCTGACGGGGAAGGCGGTGAAAGCCGCGGCGGTAGATTCCGGGGTGTCGTCGACGCAGAGGAGGGGATC
>JBQTIJ010000274.1:0-4735 GCA_052388255.1 Phycisphaerales bacterium | reverse complement strand
CCCCCGCATCCGCCCGCTTGCCTCTGGCCGCGGCCGGAGTTCGAAGTACACTCTGAAGACCGCACCGATCGGCCGACACTCGCCATGAACAACAATCACCCATTCCGGCGTTCGCACGCTCTTGTGGCGGTGCTTCGCATGGTTCTTCTGCCTGCCATCGTCGCGCTCTTGGCAGTCGCTGTGCCGGTCTCCGCACAGACGGTCATTCACGTCAACGCCGCGGCCGCGCCGGGAGGCGATGGCAACAGTTGGGGGACCGCCTTCCGATCACTCCAGGCCGCGATCGAGGGCGCACGTCTGATTCCAGTCGATGGCCGCGATGTTCAAATCTGGGTCGCGCAAGGCCGCTATCTGCCTGAGGAAGAAAGCACGCCGGGGCTGACACGTTCAAGGGTCTTTCGTCCACCCGGTGGAACGACCATTCTCGGCGGCTTCGGCGGCTCGGAGACTTCTTCGCTCGAACGCAACCCCAAGGTCTTCACCACGATCATCTCGGGCGACCTTGACGACAACGACACTTCGCCGTTTGTCAATGACCATCAGAACGCGTACCACCTGATCTACGCCGACGCTCAAGCCGCAAACTCCCGAATCGTCCTCGACGGACTGCAACTCCAAGCAGGAAACAGCATCGATGCCCCCGGCAGTGTGTCGGGCGCGATCTGGGTTGCAGGCGGACAGGTCGATCTTATCGACCTCGTCGTTGTCGCGAATCGATCCTCTACAGCCGTACTTTACAGCCATTCGCCTGACACAACACCAATCGCCGTGACCGTCGAAAGGTGCGTGATCACCGGCAACACCTCTGGGGTCTACGCCGCTGTCCTGCACGCGAACGAGGGCGACTGGACTTTCCGCAACTGCGCCTTCCTCCATAACACTGTGAACTCGAACTACTCGAATCCCAACTTCGGGTTCGTCGCAGAGATTCGCGATTCTCCGGCCCGGTTCCACCACTGCACTTTCGCGTTCTGTCGTGCCTTCGGCTGGCCCGCCAACATGCCCATGATCGGGCATTTTGGAAGCGCGCGGGCCGAGTTCCGTGGCTGTATCGTGTGGAACAACCGCAACGATGCCGGGACCGCTCCCGTCTCTGCCGTACCCGGCTCCTTGTTCGAGAACAACCTGTGGGGTGGAGTGGGCTTCTTCGAAGCGAACGATCCACACTTCTTGAACCTCAGCGGCCTCGACGGACTTGCCGGCACGGCCGACGATCGGGTCGACCTCACCGCCGACTCGCCGGCGATCGACGCGGGTCTACCGGCGAATCTCCCCTCCTCATCGATCCTTGACGTTCGCGGGCTTGTCCGAACCGTGGACGGCAACGGTGACACGTTCGCCCAGACCGACATCGGCGCAAGCGAGTTCTTGAGTTACCTTCCGATCTTTCCAGGCCGCGTGTTCGTACGGTCCGACGCACCCGTCGGCGGCAACGGTGCCACTTGGTCCACCGCTTTTCGCACACTCCAGGAGGCGTTGGCGTTCACCGCAACCAACGCGATTGGGCAGATCTGGGTCGCCACAGGCACGTACAAGCCCTCTACGCCGTTGCCCCAAGACGGCTCCCGCTCCGCCTCCTTCCAACTCCGCAACGGACTTGCGATCTACGGCGGCTTCGCCGGTACCGAAACCCAACTCTCCCAGCGCAACGTCGCCGCGAATCCGACCATTCTCTCCGGCGACCTCAACGGCGACGACAACGGTGACCTGAACCGGGCCGACAACAGTTTCGCGGTGGTCTCCGGAACCGGACTGACCGGCGGTGCCGTGCTCGACGGCTTTACCGTCACCGGCGGCAGTGGCGCAACCGACGGTGCCGGGATTATGCTCTCGGCCTCCTCCGGCGTTGCTCTTCGGAATCTCCGCATCATGCTGAACGAGTCCGCAGGCAGCGGGGCGGGCCTTCACGCCACCGGCGGCGACACCCTCGTGGACTCATGCGTCATCGAGGCCAACACCGCCCAGGAGTTCGGCGGCGGCATCTTCAGTGGCGGGGGCGGACTCGTGCGCATCAAAGACAGTTCATTGCACAACAACCGGGCTTTCAACGGCGGGGCCATCGCCAAGCGCGGCAGCGGCGGTGAACTCACCGTTCTACGCACCACCCTTCTTCGCAATCGGGCCGATCTCGCCTCCAACGGCTCCGGAGGAGCGATCTATGCGGACGGTCCCGGTGGCCTCATCTCCCTCGTCTCATCCTCCGTTCTCGGGAACTTCGCCACCGGCGGGTTCGCAGGCCTCAGTCTCTCTGAAGTCTCGGCCGATGTCCTGAACTCCACTGTCGTCGGCAACTCAACCCCCGGCGAGGTCGGCGCGCTCCTCTCGTTCAGCGGCTCGCTCCGGGTCATCAACTCCGCCTTCGTCAGCAACACCGCGGCCGACGGCACCACCGCCGGGATCAAGTTCGGCGCAACAGGTTCACCCACCGCTACCGCGCAGTTCGGCAACACCCTGCTCCGGAATAGTCGCCTCGCCGGAGCGGAGTCGCAGGCCGCGGAGATCCATCGTCTTGATGCGATCCCCCTGACCATCACCCAGACATCAATCACCGGCTGGGATGGCACGCTCGGCGGCACCGGCAACAACGGACTCGATCCCCTCTTCCGCCGCCTCCCTTCCCCCGGCCCTGACACCGTCTGGGGCACACCCGACGACGACTACGGCGACCTCCGCCTCACCAACGCCTCCCCCGCCATCGACTCCGGCGATTCCACTGCCATCCCTCTCGATACGAATGACATCGACAGCGACGGCAACACCACCGAATCCCTGCCACTCGACCTCGATGGCGCCGCGCGCTTCTTCGATGCCCCCGCCGTCGCCAACACCGGCGTCGGCACTCCCCCCGTCGACCGCGGGCCCTTCGAATACGTCCCCCCCGACACCTCCCTTCCCGGCGAGCGCTGTTGGGTCAGCGCGCCCGGAGGGTCCTTCGCCAGTCCGAGCAACTGGTTCCCTGGTATCCCGAACACCCTCGACACCGCTCTCTTCGATATCGCCGGTTCCTACCCGGTCAACTTCCTCGCAGGCCCTGCCGTCATCAACGCCCGCGCCATCGTCTCCCGTGGCCATCCCGTCCTTGACCTCAGCAGCGCAACCTACTCACTCTCGAGCGCGCTCTCCCCTGCCCTCATCGTCGGCAGCAACCGGCCGGAACCCGCCGCACTCACAGTGACCGGCGGAACCCTCCAGCCCTTCGCTGGCATCATCGGTGCGGACTCTGGCTCTGAAGGCACACTCAACGTCACCGGCCCCACCGCCCGGCTCAACATCACGCAGGGTGCGCTGAACATCGGCTTCTTCGGCCGCGGCCACCTGAACGTCACGGGCGGTGCGCGCGTCGTCACACGCAACGCGAGCGTCGGCGATCAACCCGGCTCGCAGGGCTCCTCCGTCACCGTCAGCGGCCCAGGATCGCGCTGGACCGTCCCTCTTCTTCTGACAATCAACAACGGCAGCGTGACTGTTGCGGACGGCGCGGTCCTGCAGAACACCTTCGGCATCCTCCTCTTCCAGAACGGCACCCTCGGCGGCAACGGCACAATCATCGGCCCAGTCATCAACTTTGGTTCTGTAGAACCCGGCAACTCCCCCGGCACCCTCACCATCAACGGCTCGTACCTGCAAGTCGGCGAGATCGCGGAACTCGGATCTTCCTCCGGCAAGCTCACCATGCAGATCGACGGCCTGAACCCCGGCCAGTTCGACCGCCTCATCGTCACCGGCCAGACCCAGCTCGGCGGCGGCCTTATCGTCGAATCACCTGTCGGCGGCTTCCCCGCTCCACCACCTGAGGGCCTGTCGCTCCCTCTCATCGATGCCCTTGGCGGCATCGGCATCAGTGACACCACCGGCATGCCCGCCGATCACTTTGATGTTGCCTTCTTCCCGCGCGTCCCAGGTCCCGGCGGCGGGCCCAGTGACCAGTTCCTCCGTCTTGAACGACCCGAAGGGGGCGGAGCCCAGTTCTTCAACCTCACCACCGGCACCCTCGGTGCCCCCCTGAACGTCAACGACCCCTCCAACACCTCCGCCACCAGCACGCCCTCCTCCGTCACCGCCGGTGACCTTGATGGTGATGGGTTGTCGGATCTTGTTCTCACCACCCCCTCCAACGACTCAGCCGTCATCCTCATGAACCGTGGTTCCATGGGTGGCGAGTGGCAGGGCTTCGAAGGGGCCGTCCAGTTCGCCGTAGGCACCAACCCCCAGGGTGCCACCATCTTCGATATCGATGTCGATGGCATCCCTGACCTCTCGATCGTCAATCAGGGATCCAACTCCGTCACCCTCTTCCGCAACACCACCATCCCCGGCAGCCACGCCGTCGCCCTCAGTGGGCAGGGGTCCCTCTCGACCGGCCTCGGCCCCACCGGCATCATCGCCGGTGGCTTTGATGGTTCAGGCACCCGGCCCGTCATCGTCACGACCGATGAAGCCGCGGGTGTGATCAGCATCCTCATCCGGACCGGTTCACCCGGGTTCAACTTCACCCCCAGGACCAGCAAGCCCAGCCCTGTCGCCACTCCCCCAAGGGCACCCCGTGAGCTCGATATCGATGGTGACGGAGCCCACCCTGACCTTGCCCTCCTCTCAGTCGGCGGCAGCGCGGTCGTCATCCTCCAGAACATCAGCATGGGAACAGGGATCGTCGCCTTTGCTGATCCTGTCGTCCTCCCCGTAGGTGATTCCCCCAGCCAGTTGGAGGTCGCCATGCTCCGCGATGGCCGACCCT
>JBQTIJ010000273.1:0-1692 GCA_052388255.1 Phycisphaerales bacterium | reverse complement strand
TGGAGAGGAACGCGGTCAGGGTGTGCCGGCTGGCCGCGGGGGAGCGGGCTTCGCGAAGTTCCACTCGCTCACCGATGAAGGCGTTCGCGAGGCCATGATGCGGGCGATCTGCGACACCACATCCGGGTGCGCCGTGGCGACGTTGATGGACTCGTGTGGGTCGGTCGCGAGGTCGTACAGCTCGATGGGGCCATCCGCGTTGCCCTTGGCGTTGCGACGGATCCCTTTCCAATTCCCTATGCGTGCTCCCTGCCACCCCCCGCCCGCGTGATACTCCCAATACAGGTGCGTCCGCGTTGGCGCGGGGCCCGTCCTGGAGAGCACAGGCCACAGGTTCACCCCATCGAGCGCCGTTGGCATTCGGTCCGCAGGCACTCCGCACACTGAGGCGAGCGTGGGGAACAAGTCCCAGTTGGCGGTCACCGTCTGCTCGACGCGGCCTGTGGGGATGCGCCCGGGCCAGCGTGCGATGAGCGGTACGTGGATGCCGCCTTCGTACAACTCACCCTTCAGCCCGCGCAAGCCCCCGGTGCTGGCGAAGAACCCGCTGTCGGTGCCGCCGTTGAATGCTGGCCCGTTGTCGCTGGTGAAGATCACGAGCGTGTCGTCGTCGAGGCCGAGGCGCTTCAGTTCCGCCAAGATCGCCCCGACATCACGATCCATGCGCGTCACCATCGCTGCGTACGCCGCACGGGGGGTGGGGTGTTTGAGATAGCCCGCTTTCCCGTCGTAAGGAGCGTCCTCGAAGGCGCCGCGGTACTCTGCGAGTGAGTCCTCGGGTGCCTGCAGTGCCACGTGGGGCACCGGTGTGGCGTAGAGCAGAAAGAACGGCCGATCGCGGTGAGAGCGAACGAACGCAAGCGCCTCATCGCGGAAGAGGTCGGGGGCGTACGCGCCGCCCACGATCCCATCGGGCCACTTGTCTTTGTTCTCCGGGAGCGCCACGACCTGGTCGTTTCGATAGAGGAAACTGGGACAGTGGTTGTGGGCGTGGCGTTGACAGAGATAGCCGAAGAAGAGGCCAAATCCGTGACGCGATGGGTCTCCGGAGGAACCGGGCGGACCCAGGCCCCACTTGCCGATCGCGGCCGTCGCATAGCCGTTGTCGCGCAGCAACGTGGCAATGGTGATGGTGTTGGCGGGGAGGGGCTGCTGGCCTGTCGGCGTGAGCTCCCTGTTGTCGCGAATAGCTGCGTGCCCGGTGTGCAGGCCGGTGAGGAGCGTGCAGCGGGAGGGTGCGCATACGCACGAGCCCGAATAGGCGGAGCTAAAGCGCATGCCCTGGCCGGCCAGCGCATCGATGAAGGGCGTGCGGATGATGGCCTGGCCATAGCAGCCGAGCTCGCCGACGCCCAAGTCGTCGGTCATGATGAGAATCACGTCGGGCTGGCGGCGGAGGGATTCTGCACGTGGGGGAGCCGCGCAGCCCGCCGCCAGCATGGCCATCACCACAAGGATCAACAACGGGAAACAGTGCATGGCACGCACGCTTTCAGCATAGCACGCCACTTTGTTCGCCACTGCAATGGTCGTGAAGGGCCGATTCCGGAGAGGGTGTGGACTCACTTGAGTGCTGGGCTCGCGAGGGTGGATCAGGTTCCGCAAGCACGACCTGCCGTGGGAGGTTGCGTACACCGGGGGACAACGTAAGCATCATGGTGGGGGGGCCGGCGGCCGCTGCGTGGATCGACT
>JBQTIJ010000272.1:0-3596 GCA_052388255.1 Phycisphaerales bacterium | reverse complement strand
GTGGTGGGGACGCTTGAGCAACGGCTGGATCGCCCGGTGGCCGGGACGTATATGGGCACGGGGAAGATCCGCGAACTCAAGGGACTCTGCGAGGAACTGCAGGCGACCATCGTGATCTTTGACCATGACCTTTCTCCCCGGCAGATCGCGAGCATCGAGGAGACGCTCGAACGGAAGGTGATCGATCGGTCGGAACTGATCCTCGATATCTTCGCGAGCCGCGCCACCACCACTGAGGCCCAGTTGCAGGTGGAACTGGCGCAACTCGAGTACACATACCCGCGCCTGAAGGCGATGTGGAGCCACCTTGAGCGGATCGTGGGCGCAGGGGGGATCGGAGGGATCGGCACGCGCGGCCCGGGTGAGCAGCAACTGGAGATCGACCGGCGGCTGGCCCAGGGGAAGAAAGTGGTCCTGCGGCGGCGGCTGGAGGAGATCCAGGAGCGCAAGCGGCGGATGGTGGCGCAGCGGAACCTCGACCACTTCACGATCGGGATCGTTGGGTACACCAACGCGGGCAAGAGCACGCTCTTCAATGCCTTGACTTCCGGCGGGGCGTATGCGGACGACCGCGTCTTTGCGACGCTGGTGACGCGGACGCGCGAATGGGACGTGGGCGGGGGATTGCGGGTGATGCTCTCCGACACGGTGGGCTTTGTGCGCGACCTGCCGCACAACCTTGTGGCGTCGTTCAAGGCCACGCTGGAGGAGGCAACGCACGCGAACATCCTGCTGATCGTGCTTGATGTCTCTGACCCCGCGGCGGAGATGCAGTACGACACGGTGTGCGCGACGCTTGACGACCTTTTTGAGGACGTGCGCCAGACGGAACACACACGCTCGCGCAAGCACGGGGTAGAGGAGAACGAGGGATATGAGCCCCCGCCCCGGGTTCTGCTGCTGAACAAGGTGGACAAACTGAAGGACAACCGGTCGCTCCTGGTTTGGAAGCGGAAAGTCAAGGGGTGTATCCCGATCTGCGCGAAGGACGCGGGGGGCGTGGGGCAGGAGGAACTGCGAACATTGGTGCGCGAGGCGGCCCAAGGTGGAGTGCAGGAGGTCCGGGTGACTGTGGACCTCACGGACTCGCGAACGGTGGACACGCTGGAAAAGCGCGGTGAGGTGCTCGATCGCTCGTACGGCGAGGGGACAGTCGAACTGCGGCTGCGGATCGGTACGCGGCAGCTCGATCAGTTGCGATCCCTGGGGGCACGGATGAAGGTCCGCGCGCTCAGAGGTTCACGGGCCGGTCGGGGTCGCTGAGGATGGGCGGCCGGTGGAAGGGCTGAGAAGAAGAAGAAGAAGAAGAAGAAGAACCGGGCCGGGGCGAGTCAGGGCTGTGACAGAACGGTGACTGGGTGGCTGTTCTGTGGACTTGACGGCCCGCTACTACAAGTGTAGTGTATTCGTGACAGGTGTCGCACGACACCTGCGGCGCTCCGACCTCCGCTGGTTCAACCATGGACACGAAACGAATCAACGCGACGGAGTGGGACCTGCTCGAGGCCCTCTGGACGCTGCGGCGCGGAACGGCGCGAGAGGTGACCGATGCGGTGGCCCCGGTGCGCGACTGGGCGTATTCAACAGTGAAGACCATGCTCGACCGGATGGCGGCCAAGGGGCTCGTCGAAGCGCGGCAGGTGGGCAACGTGTGGGAGTATGCCCCTGCGGTTGATCCCGCGCTGGCCCGACGTTCTGCGTGGAAGCGCTTTGTGGAGGCGGCCTTTGGCGGGGCGGTCGGGCCCGCGCTGCGGTTTGTGGCGGCCGAAGGGGGCCTGACCGCGCGGGAGCGCGCGGAACTGCTTGCTGCACTGGGACCGGAGCGGGCGACCCCGATGAACACCGGCAAGGACGGCGGGAAACAACGAGCGCGAAAGGGCAGGGCGGGTTCGCCGCCGAACGGCAACAACAGACAAGCCAAGGAGACCACTCATGACTGAACTTCTTGAACTGGTGTCAGCGAGCGGGCGGGCCCTGATCGGGCTGGCGTGGACACTGAACGGCTACTGCCTGGCGCTCCTGCTCGCGGCTCTCGTGCTTGATCGCGTGCTCGCCGGTCGGGTCGGGCCGGGGTGGCGCATTGCGCTCTATCTCGTGGTCTTTGCACGGTTGGCGGTGCCGGTGTCCTTCACCTCTCCCGTGCGCGCACTCTTGCCTGTGGCGGCGGCATCGACGGCGCCCGAAGTGGCAGCGCCGCTGTTCGTGCGGGCGCCCCTGCCGGGCACAGACCCGGCGGGCAGCGAAGAGCCCGTGAGCACGCGGAGCGCTGCACCGGCCGTCGATTGGTTGGGCGTAGCCGCGGCTGGGGTCTATGGCGCGGGGGTGGTGATGCTGCTATGCGCGTGGATGGCGCGACACCGGCGGTTGGCGCGAGCGGTCGCGGGGTGCGAGGATGCGCGGGCGGAGTGGGCGGCGATGCTGCCGGGCATCCGCACTGTTGAGCATGCGACGCTCGGGCCGCTGGTGATGGGGACGCTTCGCCCGACGGTGGTGCTGAGCCGGGCGGTGCTCGGCCAACTCGGCGCGAGTGAAGCCCATCGCGTGCTGCGGCATGAGCGGGCCCACGTACAGCGGGGAGACCACCTGCTGGCACCAGCGCTGCTGCTGATTGCCATCGTGGCGTGGCCGGTGGTGGGCGTGTGGGTCGCTCTGCTGCGGGTGCGCGCGTTGATGGAGCAGGCGTGCGACGCGGCGGCGCTCGAGGGCGCAACCAGAGACGAACGTCTCGGATATGGGCGCGTGCTGCTCTGCCTTGCCAGCGGGCCGGCGCCCTCAGCGGCGGGGGCGGGCGTAGCCCTTTCGTTCGCGACGGGTGTGCGGGGTCGGTTGCGGGCTTTGGCCCTGCCCCGGCCGGCGCGGCCGGTGGTGCAGTTTTTCGCGGTCGCGCCGCTGTGCGCGGTGCTGCTGGCGTGCGCGGGGAAGGGGTCGAGCGTCAAGGACAATCCTGAGCCCTCTGAGAAAACTGGACAGCCGCCCGAATCGGCAGCGGCGGAGCCGACTCTGCGGCTTGGATTCAGAATGCTTGACGGTTGGCCGAATCACCCGAAGTTTGAGTGGCAGGTGAAGCAGACCGGTTCAGGTTCAGGCCTGGCCGGAGAGGCACCCCCCACCTCGACCGCGCGTGTTCCGCTGCTGTCCTTGGCAGGAACGAGCGTGGCACCGAGCGAGGCAGAGCGCGACCCGACGCACACGCTGAGCGCAGCGGAGGTGCGCGAGGTGCTCGAAAAGGGTGGGGCGAAAGTGATCAGCGCGCCGACGCTTGTGGTCCGGGCTGGGCAGCCCGCGACGATCAGGGTCGGCGAGGATGACGCCAAGGGCACCCCAGTGAACGGTGTCCGCATCCAAGCCACGGCGGTGCTGGGGCCCGGTGGTGTCTTTGTGGACTTTGACTTTGAGGAGTTCGGCCCGCCGACGGCAGCGCGGTCGGCACGCGGAGTGCGGCGATTTCTTGCGCCCGGTGAGACCGCGGCTCATCTTGTCCCGGGGCTCATCGGGGGCGGATGGCGCGTTCGGCTGGTCACCGCTGAGCGTGTGACGGAGGATGGTGCAGCGCAGCCCAAGGGGGCGGGGACCGTGCCGAGCATCCTGTACATGGT
>JBQTIJ010000271.1:0-15534 GCA_052388255.1 Phycisphaerales bacterium | reverse complement strand
CGAAGAAGAAGGGCGTCCGCCTCTGGCTCTCGCTCGTGCTGATCGTCGCGGCGTTCATGTTCCCGGCGTACCCCGGCGTTCCGTTGTGGGCGGGGATCATCGTCCTCGGATTCGTCGTCCTCTACTTCCTGCCGCCACTTCGCCGTGCCGTGGGCGGATTCCTGCGGGTGTCGCCAGATCGTCCGACGTGGAGGGCGTTCAAGTTGACGGCGTTCGTCCTCATCGGGGCATCGCTGGTCGGGCTCTCATTCGCCGGTCGCGGGATCGTGCAGGAACGCCAAGCCGCCGAAGCGAAGCGGCAGGCGGACGTGGCGGCGAAGGCACAGGCGGACGCCGAAGCATCCGCGAAGGTGGCGGGGCTTGTCGATGATGCGAAGAAGGCACTCGACGCGGGCGACGTGACAAAGGCCGAGTCATTGCTTGACGAAGCACTCAATGGCTCGGCCCCGAATCGCGGCATCGTCCAATCGCTCCGCACGAAGATTCGCAACTCCGCCGACGCCGAGTGGGTCACGGCAACGCTCGTGTCCGCGCCGGACGAGGAGTTCGCCCGGTTCCGTGACGGTGGCTCACCACCGAAGGCACTCGACTTCGGCCATGCCGTGTTGACGGATCGTGCCGTCGCTCTCGCCCGCCCGCAGGTCGCGGTGGTGACGGGCAAGCGTGAAGAGGCGAAACGGCAGGCGGAAGTCGCAGCGGAGGCGGCACGGAAGGCGGCGGAGGAGCAAGCCGCCGCTGCGAGACAAGCGGCAGCGGACAAGGCGGCGGCGGAGAAGGCCGCGAAGGACGCGGCACAGAAGGAGATTCAGGACAAACTCGATGCGTACCTCGCCGTGCTGAAGTTGGCGGAAGTCACGATCATCGAGCGGGTGAGCGTGGAGCGTCGTGGCGAATCGTGGAAGGCGACGCTGACCGTGAAGAACATCTGGCACGTCAAGCACTATCAGGTTCGGTTGCAGGACGCTCAGACGCTCTGGCAAGCGTGGGCGACCATCGCATCACCCAAAGACCCCGATAGTGCCCGCATCGTGTTGGTGGACGGGAACGGGAACGAAGTCGGCGGGTCGCGTGCCCTCGCGGGGTCGCTCATCTGGGTGCAGGAGAAGTAAGAAGCGGCCAGTCCGCCCCCAGTCCGCCCCACTCTGCCCGAGTCGGCCCGAGTCCGCCCGTACATGACGTGCGAGGGTGGACGAATCATGCAGTGGTGTCGATGCTCATGCCACCATGAGCCGCACGCCGCAACAGCCGACACCCACGACCGTCCCCGAACAGGACCGCCTGCAACTCCTCACCGAGACGCAGGTGTCGGACCTGCTCGCCATCCCGCTTCAGACGTTGCGGAACCACCGAAGCCAGCGGCGGGGCATCCCGTTCGTGCGGCTCGGTCGGGCCGTCCGGTACAAGCGGGCGGACGTGCTGGCGTACATCGACGCGGGGGCGGTGGCGATGTCGGCAACCGGGGAGGGCAACACCCGTGCCTGATGCCCCGGCCACACAACTCGACGTGCCCACAGGAGCCGACATCCTTCGGGAGTGCCGCGACTACGCGGACGGTCTCAAAGCCGCAGGAGCATCCCGCGACGATCGATTCACCGGACTCGCTTCGGTGGTCCGGGTCGCAGTGAAGCGAGTTACGGATGGCGAAATGAGCCAGGCGGCGGCGGACGAGTTTGTGAAAGACATCGTTCATCGTCTCGGGTTCGAGTCGGATGAACTCCACGTCAAGCAGGTGATTCAAGTAGCCTCGGGAGACTTCATTCGCAGCAAGGGCGTCGTACTACCCGTCCCACATAATGCCCGCCTTGCGATCTCCAAACTCGGTGTCCGATTCCAGTACGACGAGTTCGCCGAGCGGGTCCGCATGAGCGGGCTTGACGGATTTGGCCCGGACCTCAGCGACAACGCACTCATCCGCCTTCGATTCCGCATCGACAAGAGGTTTCGTGTGCTGTTCACGACGGAGATGTTGCATCAAGTCGTGGTCGATGTCGCCCTCGAAGAGAAGTTCCACCCTGTCCGCCGCTACCTCGACTCGCTCGTGTGGGACCGTCGGCCTCGGCTGGCGTCGTGGCTCATGGTCTACGCCGGTGCCGAGGACTCGATGCTCAACCGAGCCATCGGGAGCATCACGCTCATGGCTGCGGTTCGCCGTGTGCGAAAGCCCGGCGTGAAGTTCGACCCGATGCCGATCCTTCAGGGGCCGCAAGGGACGGGAAAGTCAACTTGTTGGCAAACGCTCGCGGGCGATGAGTGGTTCACCGACAATCTCAGCCTGACCGGGCGGAGCAAGGAGGCGTTGGAGATCACGCTGGGGCGATGGATCGTCGAGATTCCCGAACTTGCAGGGTTGCGGCGGAGCGAATCCGAGACTGTCAAAGCATTCCAGAGCCGCACCGAGGATTCGGCACGGCCCGCCTATGGCCGGGTGACAGTGACCCGCCCGAGGCAGTTCATCCTCGTCGGCACGGCGAACCCGAAGAAGTACCTTCAGGATCGGACGGGCAACCGCAGATTCCTTCCCGTCACCGTTGGCACCATCGACCTCGCCGGGCTTCGGCGTGACCGTGACCAACTTTGGGCCGAGGCTGCGTACCGGGAAGCGGAGGGAGAGTCGATCACGCTGCCGAAATCACTCTGGCTTGCGGCGGAGGCGGCTCAGGATGAACGGCTCGAAACCCATCCGTTCGAGGAGTGCCTGGCCCCCGTTCTCGACGGCGTGAGCGGTGCGGTGCGGAGCGATGACCTCTGGGCCTGCCTCGGGCTCGGCACGCCGGGCGACCGACGGCAGGCGGACAACTCGGCCCTCGGGCAGATCATGGCCCGGCTCGGCTGGAACCCGGCCCGTCTCCGATGGGACGACGGACGACGGTTCTACGGGTACGTCAAGGGTGACGCGGCGAAGCGGCTGCGGCTCAAACTGCGGGACACCGGCGGCGGGTGGGAGGCGGTCCAATACGCGAGCGGCGATGAAGGGGGGCTGGGCGTATGACCCGCTGCTGTCCCACGCTGGCCCGCTGCGTCCCGTCACTGTCCCGGCTGCGGGGCGTTGGGGGCGGAACGCCGCAAACCCCTGAAAACACAGGACGAAACGCATGTTTCGGTGGCCGCTGTCCCCCCGTCCCGTCCCGGACCCCCTGTTGTCATAGAGGGGCCGGGGATGCCCGCCGCCGATGCCCCCGGCTACCAGTTCCCTATTCCTCTTCTCTCTCTTCAGGGGGGACAGGGGGGACAGTGTATTTCAGGCTGGAAAACAAGGGCGAATCGGTGTCCCGGTGGTGGGGACAGCAGACGGGACGGGGCCGGGACAACGGAAGGAGCGATGCACGATGACCGGATCACAGGCCGAATCTCCGCTCGGCGTCGTCGTCGCCGCGTCCCGCATCATGGCGTCGGACCTCGCCGCCGTCGAGCGTGACGCCGCCGGAATCGCCGTCGATGCCGTCGGCTTGATCGCCGCCGGGCTCCGCTTGGCGGACGGTGACGGCTGCCACGGCGAGCCCGTCACGCGGCACCTCGTCCCCGCCCGGCTGTGGCACGCAGACGCGGCCCGGCGTGCGGAGCGGGCCGACACCCTCCGCCGGATCGCCGACGTGCTGGACGGCCCGCACGCCCCCACGGAGGCGGACCTGCTCGACACCATGCCGGACGGCTGGATCGCTCGCACGCTCCGACTGTCGGCGGCGGACGTTCTCCGCCGCCGGGTGGACGAAACAGAAGCCGCGAGCGGGCTCGACCGCCGGGCCTTCACGCGAGCGAACCAATCAGCGGTCGCGTCGGTCGGACGCGGACCCCTCCGCCGAATCCTCAATCTCATCCGGGCCGTGGCGTTCACGGCTCGCGGGAACCAGAAGCACTGACACGCCGGGCCGTGTGGCCCCGCACCCCATGAAGCACGAAAGGACCATGACCATGCCTCGCATCAACCCGACTCTCACTGACACCGGCATCCCCAGCACCTACGGCCCCACGCCGCCCGGCGGATACGACCCGGCAACGGTCGCTCGCATCAATCGCGGCGGCGGGCCGGAGATCAACTGGAACTCGGTGGGCACCCGAATCGACACCGTGCTTCGCATCGGCCTCTCCGACCGTCCGCAAGGGCGGGTGTCCGACTTCGCGGAAGGCTCGCCCATGAACCGGGCCGCGAAGTTCGCCGACGCCGCCCTCGCCCTGCTCGGCAACTTCGCCCGCGATATGCGGGGCGTGCTTGACGACGTGCGGCTGACACCCATCGGCAAGCAGGACCGGAGCGTCGAGGTCGGCACGAAGTTCCTGAAGCAACTCGACGATCTCGCAAACAAGGACTGGTTCCTCCCCGCACTCCGCAAGGCGAACGAGCGGGCGAGGGAGCGTGTGCAGGACACGATCAAACTCCCCGCCGCCGATGATCTCGCCTCCCTGCTCCGCGAGCGGGAGTACCGCGACCTGCTCCGCACGATGGACGCCACGAGCCGAGGGGCGGCATGGCAGCAGATTGTGACCGAGCGTGACGTTGTGGGAATCGCGGCGGTTGTCAATGCCCCGCCCTTCGCCCGGCTCCTGCCCGAGCGGTCGGTGGAGGAAGGCTTGAAGGCGGTGGCCGACGCGACCGATCCCGAAGCGGCCTCGGCCCGCGAGGAAGCGGCCATCGCCCTGCGTCACGTCGAACTCATGCACAACGACATGAAGACGATGATCGCCAACGCGGGCGGCATCGACCTCTCGCCCCGCCGCGAAGGACTCTCGGCGGCGAACCGTGAGGGGGTGGTGGCATGATTGACGAACCACTCAAAGACACGGCGGACCTCGGCCCCGATCCGTTGGCCGAACCGCCGAAGCCCAAGCCCCAGCGTGGCAAGCGTGGGTGGTTCCTGCCGGGGAACACCGCGAGCAAGGGCCATTCATCCCCCCACGCATCGAAGGTCGTTGCACTGAAGTCGGTCCTCTTCTCGGAGATCGGCCCCGAGCAATGGCGTCGGATCATCCGCTCGATGTACGTCGAAGCCGTCGGCATCTTCGACCGCACCGAGGGGAAGTGGACCGCACGTCCCAATGTTCGCGCGGCGGAGTGGCTGAGTGATCGCCTCATCGGGAAGCCCGTGGAATCGTCCGCCGAGGATCGGCTGAAGCGGATCGAGGACTCGCTCGGGTTGGATGATTCGCTCGACGCCGCACGCATCGCGGAGATTCTCGACACCGCCCACGAGCAGGGCGACAACGGCCCAACGGAGGACGCGGCGTGAACCGCTTCAACGACAGTTGGCCCTCGGCGTCGAGATTCAACGCCCGGCTCTCCGCCGTGGAGCGAGCCGTGGGTCGTTCACGCATGAACACCGCTCGGCGGAACACGAAACTCCTGAACATGCTCGCCGTGTGCATCGAGTTCGACATCTGGGACGGGCTGCTCCACCCGGACGACGTGGAGGACCGCTTCCGGCGTGACTTCGAGTGCATGGCCGCACGCGGGGACGTGACCGACGACGGCAGCATCGGCGAACGGCTCGACAGACTAGAGGCCGCAGCAGCAGAGACGTACCGCCCGCCGCGTGCATGATGGTTCCTTCTCTGGTGGGGCGTGGTCGATGCCACGCCCGACATCCGCAGCACCCCCGGTACCACGATGCCGGGGGTGTCTTTTCCGTCGGTGCCTGATGTCCGCCGGTGAGAGCCGCCGGGCGTCGATTCGCCGGTGCGAGTAGCACCGAGGTAGCACCATGCCAGCCGAACACGCAATCGAGCCCGTGAATCACGGGCTCGGCAGCGGGTTGCTCACTGATACGGGATCAGTTGACCGGCTTGTCAATCAACTCCGCACGCACGATTGAGCCCGTGAACGAAGCGGGCAGAGCCCGCATGTACGCCTCGGGCTCGCGGCGGGGATCGGCGGCGACGGGGAAGGAGAGCGGCACGGTCGGCACGCCGAGCCGCCGAGCCGCTTCGGTGTCGCCCGTCACGACGAGGATGCCGCCCACCAACGCGACCGCGAACGACTCGCGTTGTGACCCGTCGGCCTCGGTGACGCGGAAGACGACCTTCATTGGCGTTCCTGCTTGAGGTGCCCATCGAGGCGTGCGAGCATCCTCGTGATTTCGGCGGGTGCAAACTTGCCGCAGTTCTTTAGGATCGTTCGAGCATCATCGGGGGACTTCTCGTAGCACGCGAACACGGCTTGAACGGCTTCGAGGCTACGCGAGGGGACGAACGGCGTGAAGTCGCCCATGTCAAACACCGTCCGCTCACGCGAGAGGGTGTCGGCTGCGATGGAGCGGCCCATCATCGCTCCCAACTTCTTCGACGACACGCCCATCACGCAGGCGGCGAAAGTCTGCGGCACTTCGGGGCTTCGCCGATCCGGGTGAGGCATCCGGGGCGGGGTGCTCACCGGCTCAGGCTCGCGGCGACGGGCGGCGACGGTGGCCCTTGCCTCAACCGTACTGGCGAGCAGTCGCGGCGGGGCGACGGAACCAGCGGCGGGCTGGACGCCCGTATCGCGGGCATGGAGGTAGACCCCGAGGGCGTGCCGGAGGATTTGGGCATCGCGGCACGCGGGGCCGGGCATCGGTGGAATCACGAAGTCGGGGACATCGCGGAGCAGACGGCCAACGTCGTCAGCGATCTTCGCCGCGAGTGCCGCGTCCACCACGACAGGAGAGACATCGCCGGGCGGCACCATGATCGCTTCGAGCGAGCCGTCCGTGCGGCGGCGGCATCCCTGGAACTCCCCGACGCCCCGCACTTCGCGGTCGAGCGTGGCGGCGTCGGCGTCGATGCTGTCGTAGACTTCGCGGGCGGTGTCAACGTGCGGACGCGGCAGGCCCAACGCCCGGTAGCACGCTTCCATCGCCGCGACCTTCGGGTTCACGATTCCATCCGTGTAGATCATCGCGTGTCCTCCTTGCTCACTTCTTCGCGGGCTTGGCCTTCTTCGGTGTCGGGGCGGGCTTGACGGGTTCGGCGTCGATGATGTCCGGCTCGGTGTCCTTGACCCCGGCGGCGGTCAGGAGCCCGGCCACGGTGCGATTGACGGCCTCGCGGACGGGATCGAGCCGGAGGCGGGCGTAGACCTCGGTCGTCTTCGCGTTCCGGTGCCCGAGCATCTTGCCGATGGCGAGGATCGGCACACCCTCATCCGCCGCGAACGATCCGAACGTGCGGCGGAGATCGTGGCAGGTGAGCCCGCCCCGCCAGTCCTCGCTTCGCTGCGGAATACCAGCGGCCTTCAGCATCGCGTACCAGTGACGACGGAAGCCCTTGCGGGGCTGCGGCACGCTCTTGCCGTCCACGTCCTTCGGGCGTCCGGGGAAGACGTACACAGCGTCGGGGGCGGCATCGCGGCGGCGGTTGCGGAGGACCGCGAGGGCGGCGGGGTGGAGCGGCGGACTCTGTTCCTCGCCGTTCTTGTGTTCGTCGCCGGGGATGGTCAGCACGCCATGATCGAAGTCGATCCAGCCCCATTGCATCTCGCGGACGTTGCCGGAGCGAAGGCCCGTGAGGATCGCCAGCAGCACGAAGTCACGAGCGTCCCGATCATCGTGAGCATGAACGGCGGTCCAGAGGCGGCGGAGTTCGTCGGGCAAGAGGCGGCGTGACCGCTTCTCCTCGCTGAACTTCTCGATGCCCCGCGTGGGCGGCAGGCCGTCCCAGCCCCGCTTGATGGCGAGCGAGAACACCTTCGAGATCAGAGCGATGACGCGGTTCGCCTCATAGGGGGCGTCCTTGCCGATCCGCTCGTGGAGGTTCTGCACTTCATCGCGGGAGATGTCGGAGAGGCGGCGGTTCGCCCACGGCTTCAGCCGCTTCTCATACCGCCGCACGTCCTGTTCCCACGTCCGCTTCCCGCGTGACTTCGCGTGCTGCTCGACCACGAGCCAGAACTCGCCGAGCGTCGTCTCCTGCCTGATCCGCTTCCGCTCAATCGACGGGTCGATGCGGCGGGCGATCTTCCCCAAGTCCTCCGCCGCCGCACGCCGGGCGTCCTCGACGGTGAGCGTGGGGAAGTCGCCGAGTTTGATCTTCCGGGGCCGTCCGTTGACCTTCTTGTAGAGGTACCACGACCGGGAGCCCGTAAAGGTGACGACCAGGGCGAGGCCGGGTGTCTTGGGGTCGCGGACCCACAGCCGCCCCGACTCGGGCGGAGCGATCCGTTCGAGCCGGTTCATGGTGAACGCGGCATCGCGGCGGCGGGCGGTGGCATCGGTGGGGGCGGTCGGTTCTGCGGTGGCGGTCGTCATGGTCAGGACTCCGGGGGTGCGTCAGCGGCCCATTCAGGCCCAATCAGCGGCCCGGTACGGGGCTACCGGGGCTACCTCGGTGCTACCGCGTGGCGGGAAGCGACGGGAAGCACCGACATGAAATGGTAGGACCAAAAACGTCAAAAACCATTGACAAACCAGTCAATAATGACAGATTTTGGTTAGTGCCGGGAAGTGCCGGTATCAGCGGTCCCAGCGGTGAACCACTGACTCTTAATCAGCGGGTCGAAGGTTCGAGTCCTTCGGGGGGCATTCTGATTTGAGCCTGTATTTGCAGGCTCTTTTCACTTTCGCCCCAGAGCCCACAGCAAGGCGGAAGCCAGTTTGTGGCAGATTTTGTGGCAGTTGGGGCTCGGAGCCTGCGGCCATGTGGCGAACCTCCCAAGGCGAACGGGTGCTGATCGGCGGCGAAGCCGCGGCATTCAAGGCCGGGCTTAGCGATCTCGTTGAGGATCTGGCGGAGTGGGGCGATGACCAGTCAACGGGCGTCGAGGCATTTGACGCGCTCACGTACGGCCAGCGGCTGGCACTCCTGATCGACCTCGCTGACGCGTTGCTCAACCCCTCAGTGCCCCCGCCGCCACTCACTTCGGAGAAAGAGGCGGCGGTACACGCCGTCTATCGCCAGTTGTTCACGCTGGTAGAGGTCGAACTGGATAGCGATACTCCCGAAACCAACGCTAGGCAGTTGGTCCGAACGGCCTGCTTTGAGCGCGGGCTGGAAGCTTTGTCCGAGACGGACGACGACCTCGACGCGTGGCAGGTTGCAGTCGAGACCTGAACTTGGCACCACGCACCTTGTGCGGGTACCGATATTCCTCGGCTTGCACGCCGCCGATGATTTGGAGGTGACGGAATCGGCTCACCGCTTCGCGGCCGATCTCCGAGAGCGTGTGCCCGACCGGCGGCGACGCAGCGCCTCAGTCAGGTCGGCCGTTCCCACGGTCTTGCGGCCTGCCATCACCACGTCCTTGGCCGCGTCCTCGCAGCCCCGCACCACCTCGGCGTGACTCAGTCCCTTGGACGCCGCCAGAACCCGCTTCCACTCCAGCTTGGCCGCCCCGAACATCGCCAGCCGATTGGCGATCAGTTGGCGGACCATGGGGTTGGTCGGTCGGGTGAACGTCAGGATGTCATCGAAGCGGCGGAAGAGGTACTGGAGCGCCGATCGCATCTCCTGGTACTTGGGCATCTGGAAGAGCGTGCGTCCCCTCCCCGAGCATTCCGGGATCGCCACGGCCTGCGAGATCACCGTCTCGAACTGTCGTCCGGGCAATGCGTCGCGACCACGGATTCAAGCTCGGCGCGGAGTCTGGTTGGCTGCTCGCCGGTCGGAAGTGGGGATTCATCACGCAGATTGACGAGGATCAGGCCCGAGAACTCCTGAGAGGGGAGGGGGAGCGATCCCGACCAAAGTCGCCAGAACCCTCTCGGCAAGCCTTTGCCAACGCGGGGTTGGTCGGACAGAGCCTTCTCAGTCAGTTCGGTCGTGGGGATGCTCAAGGCGGCTTTGGAGGGCACTCCAGGTCCCCGAATCGGTACCGCACTTCTCCCAAGGCTCTCCCGAGTCCTCCACCCAGCCGATAGACAGGGCATGTCGGGAGGAATAGCATTTCACCGAGCGGTGAAAGCATCAATACAGTGAAACAGCCAATCCCCATCCCTTCCCGCACCGTCCGGCAGTGGCTCGTCGGCATTGCCGCGGACACCCACGCCTTCTCCCTTGCGGACGGGAGTGCAAAGAACTCCGGGAAGAATACACAACCGTGGGACGAAGCCTTCACAGTTGTCCCGACCGGATCATGGAAGCACCTTCGTCTGCTCGTGGATGTCAAGGCCCGGCTCCAACCCCAGCATGCGTTCGCTGTGGTGGAGCAACTCCGAAACACGCGCGAGCACGCCGGTCCGAACACCGTGCCTGTCGTCGCGGCCCCGTATATCTCCGCGCGGGTGGCCGAAGTCTGTCGCGAGCACCGGCTGGGGTACTTCGACGGTGCTGGCAACTGCCACCTCACCGGCCCCGGCTTCTTCGTGCATGTGGAGGGTCGGCCCAACCCGGCGCCCGACACCCGAGCCGCCGACGATCTCTTCGCTCCCAAGTCCAGCCGCGTTGTGCGTGCGGTGCTTGAACATCCGCGCCGCTGGTGGCAGGTGCAAGGCCTCGCCGACGAGATGGGCGTCAGCCTGGGTTTGGCTTCTCGCGTGAAGCGCAAGCTGGTCGAACAGGCCTTCGCGGAAGCGACGCCCAAGGGCGTGCGTGCTCGCGAGCCCGCCGCCTTGCTTGATGCGTGGGCGACTGCGTACACCAATCGTGCCCGTTCCGTGTCCGTCTACAGCCTCGATGATCTGACGACACTGGAAGGTCGCATCGTTCGGTGGGGTGCCGAGCACTCTGTGAAATGCTCTCTTGCGGAGTTTTCGGCCGCAAGCCGCATGGCCCCCATGGTCCGCTACAAGCGGGCCGCCGTGTATGTGGCCGAGTCCGGCACCCGCGATGTGCTCGCTGAGCTGCTCAAAGACTTGGACCTCAAAGAAGTGGATTCGGGGGCCTCAGCGATTCTGTGGCTCACGGACGACGATTCAGTCTTCTATAACGCCGAAGACCGCGATGGTCTGTCCACCGTGTCGCCTCTCCAAGCCTATCTGGACCTCAGGAACAATCCCGCCCGCGGTGAGGAGGCTGCCACGGAGTTGCTCCGGCGCACTATTCTCCCGAGATTCACCCGCGGGAGCACCTCGTGACGGCCCAGATCCCCAGCGACGATCAAGCCCATGCCAGCCGAGCGGTATTGCTCGACGTGCTGACCATCCTGGGTCTGTACCTCGACGGCATCGTGGTGATCGGCGGATGGGTTCCGGAACTCATGTTCCCCGGTCGCGGCCATGTCGGGTCGTTCGATGTGGACCTCGCACTCGATGCCCGCCGCATTCGGGCCGACGGGTACAACTCGATCCGCACTCGACTCACCGATCAGGGCTATGTCCAATCGGATTTGCACGCGGGCGTGTTCCAGAAGGAACTTCCGGGCCAACGAACCACCATCACCGTGAAGCTCGACCTGGTGACCGGCGAGCAAGCCGATGCGACCAACCCCGCCCTTATCCAGGACCTCAACATCGGGCGGCTCCGCGGCGTGGAGCTCGCCCTCGACCACACCGTGACCGTCTCGCTCAGCGGACAGCTTCCTTCCGGTGCCGACAACACGGTCTCGGCTCGTATCGCGGACGTCCCGTCGTTCCTCTGCACCAAAGCGTTCGCGCTGAATGAACGGAAAAAAGAAAAGGACGCCTACGACGTGTACTTCTGTCTGCGGCACTTCGCGGGCGGACCAAGATCGCTCGCCGACGCCTGCCGTCCACTTCTCAAAGTGCCCCGCGGCCGTGAGGCGATGGAAATTCTGAGGCAGAAGTTTGCAACTCTCAACAGCGTGGGGCCGCGATGGGCCGCTGAAGTGGCGGCTGGTCAGGGCGGGGACGCCGGAACGGTCGCCCGCGATGCGTTCGAGCGGGCGACCATCTTCCTCCATAACGTCAGCTCCGCTACCGCCGGGTAACGTACCTCGCACGACGGTTTCCACCTGAAGGCAGTTTGCAACATGTAAGAGTGGTCGGCAAGGGATGGCTAGAGTCTGGTCCAGCCACCACCGAAGCCGCGTTCGAAGCTTGTTTGCGTCGTCCGATGAGGACATTCTTGATCGTCTTGAAGCAAAAGTGGCGACGGTGCTTCCGGCGGTCGATGAATCGCCGGAGGATCGTCGGGATCGTGCTCGCACCTTCCTTCAGCCAGAGCGGGAACGGCTGCAGAAGCGGGTATGCGGAAGCATGCTTGTGGCGGTCCTGCGGCCCGGGGACGTGCGGGAAACCGAGCGCTGCACACGCACCAACCGATCGCGGTCCTTCTGCCGCACTACTTCCCGCGGCCTTTCCGCGAACGTTCACTGGACTTGGCGTTGACCGTCCTCGACGCCTCGGTCTTCGGAATGTTCTTGCCATTCGTCTTCCTCACCTTGCTTTTCCGCCGCACCGGCACGACAGACTCAACGCCTGCATTGGTCGCTTTCGGTGGTCTTCTTGGTGACGAGCCTCTCAGCCGCGCCGGCGTCGAACGCCACGCCGTCAGGGGACGGCACGAAGATCGGAACGCCGCCGGCGAGGTCGGTGAGTACCGGGTGCATCGGGAAATACGGCACGGGGATGAGCACCTCGTCGCCTCGACGCAAGAGTGTCCTGACCCTCCGTTCCCCCGGCCACCGGAACCACAAAGTGGCCCAGAGTTGGGCACAGAATGCTGCATTCGGGGAGGTTCCCCGTAAGGTCGACGACTTGGCATTGGCGGAGTTGCTGACGTGGGAGGCTTGCAGTCGCTGAGACCATGGACGAGAGAAGTTGTTCATTCCCTTGCCCCGCGGCTGCGATGACCCCCGAGCCACGGACGATCGAGTAGTGGTCATCTCCGCTATCAACGAACAGGTCGTATGTGTCGGACTGCTCATCGTGAACAATGTGGTCAACGCGACCTGGGATCACGTGGTCAGCAAATGGTGCAAGTACAACTGCGGTTGGAGTTCGCTCGTTGATCCAAAACTCATCGTGCATGGCGAAGAATCGAGCCGCCACGCCGCCCCCGAGTAGGGCTGGGTACGGCGCATGAACTTCTTCAAAATCCATCCCGTTCCGCGACCACAATGCGGTGCGTTCACGAACTTCTTCGTCGTTAGCGAGCGCTACAAAAGAGCAGCCGCGCGTCAGACCGATGCCTGCTTCTGCCCCAAGCCGAAGCCACCGGTCGGTGGCGGTGCCCAGGAGAGTGATCAGGTCTGGATCGGTGTAGAACGATCCGCGGTGGATGTATCTCTGGGACCAACGGGTCTGGAGCCCCCCGGAAGCATCCTGAAGAATGGCACAGACGGTGAGCCCTGACCGGGCGGCTTCTCGAAGCGTTAGGGCAGCTTGGATACCACCGCCGACGATGACCGCGTCATAGGCTTGCGTCGAGCGTTTCGTCGGCTTAGACACCACAATCTCCTTTCCGGTTACCGTCTGGACAGTGGTGAGAACCGGTGGCTCCAGAGAGATACTCCGCGATCGCGCGAGAGATTTGCTGCCCGGTCTGCACTTCAACGAACAAGAACTGTCCTGCCGGGTTGACCTCCAGGAACATCAGCCGGCCGTCGGCGCGGCGGATGAAGTCGTACGCGCCGTAGACAAGCCAAAGGTCGCGGTGCAAAAAGAGGATGGTCTCCACCTCGTCATCGGCGAGGACGACGGCCTTGGCCGTCGGGAACGTATCGCGTCGCCAGTCGATACCGCCGCTCGGCGCGTCGGCAATTTCCGCTGCAAAGACTTCCTCACCCACGACGGTGACACGCAACGACGTGCCCGCCACGTACTCCTGCACGATGACGGGCGCGTGGGCGAGCAGGTCGGCTCGCTCCAGGTCGTCGGCGCGAACGAGCCGGGCGAACCGTACTTGGTTCGGCCCTTGCTCGAACCCCTTGATCACCAGGTCCATACCGGCCGCTTCGGCAACACAGTCTCTGAACTCTCCTGCGTTCGAGGTCATGAGCGTCAGGGGCACCCCGAGCCCAGCGGCCGATGCCCGAGCGAGTTGCAGGGGCTTCAAGGCCCCAGCGGATTGGGCTTCGGGCGCGTTAGCAACCCGAAGCCCTTGATCGTGGGCGAACTGCACGAAGGCGTTGATCATGTGCCTCCGTTCCAACCAGCGCGTGTGGCGCTGGGCGGCAAGCTGACCATCATCCACCGGGTCCGGACGGAAGATCCGACGGCACCACACGCCGTGAATCTGGGCGAGCGGGAACGCACGCTCGCCAAACGTCACGCCGCATTGCTGTCCGCGGCTCATATAGGAAATGGAGTATGGTGAAGAGTCGGTGCGAGCGTCGATGATCTCGACGTTGATACCGTTCTTCATCAGGTGTTGGGCGACGGCCTGCGTGTGCAGATCGTCGGTGGCTCCGATGATGATGATGGTGTTCATGGCTTAGTTCACCGCGTCATCGCCAGCGCTGTCACTGTCACTGCACGCGATGCCCCCCGTGCCCGTGCCGCAAGCGGTGCCGCCACTCGCATACGGACCCGTGAGACAGCGATCAAGAACCCGCTCCGTCATACCCAGGCCCTTGGCCCACGTCCGAACGGCAGCGACTTCCCGCACGCCCGAGTGGACGACGCCGGCGCTGTCGTATGCACCCTCAAGAAGCGTCGCGGGGGCTCCACGAACCAAAGTGGTACTCATGACACAACTCCTTCTGCAATCGCGGGCGAAGTGCCCGCATGGTGATGGAACGCCGGAGCCACAATGGCCCGGCTTGAAAGGAACTTTGATGTACTTCGTGTCAACCGTCGCAGTCTTCGACCGTTCGCGCCTTGCTCGCAGAACCTGTCGTGATGGACCAACATCAGCATCATCGCGGGTGCCGGCTTGAAGTTCCGGGACCTAGATGTTTTTTTCTACCGCAGTGGCTCGGTGCTCATCAGCATTGCGCCACACGGGCATGTCGGTAGACCAACAGAGATCCAGCGCCGCGTGGTGCGGGCCAAGTAGCCACAACACGGGCACACGATCTTCACCATCCGCGTGTTCTGGCGCGTGCGGCCGCTGGTCGTGAGGTGCAACCTGCCCGCACCGTCGTCCGAATCACCATCGATGTCCTTCTCCACGAGTTGGTCGTGTAAACGCGTCAAGATGCGTTGGTGCGGGTACGGACCGATCTCGCTCGATAGGGCGTGTAAACGCTCTTTCAGTTCCGGTCCGGGCACCGCTCTGCTCATGGGCGTAACGAAGCCGAGCGCCGTCGCCGCGTCGCGGAACATGCCGCGGTGCTCGCAGTCAAGGCCCACGCTCGCGTGGATGAGTTCGTGGGCGAGCACGACAAGCACCCGCTCGGGCTCGTCGATGGCCGGGCTGATGAAGATCTCGAACGTCTGGTCTGCCGAGAGCTGTTTGGACCAGCATTCCGCCAGCGCAGGGCGAGCCAGAGAGCCCGCGCCGCGGACCGGCCAGCCACAACTCACGCCGAGTTTCTCGGGGATGAAGAGACCAACCCAATTGAAGGCCGGGCGGAGTGTGTCCACGGCCGACACCAGCCATGCTTCGCGCGTCTGGATGATCGCGTTCGGGGTCGACACGGCAAACTCCGTGGAGCCCAGCACAGCTGACCTGCCCCCATTTCCTGTACCACTTGCTATGAGAGTCTGTGGTCAAGGGTAGGGACTGCCGGGATCACCGCTGGCCGGGCCGTAGGGAGGGGCGCAGCCCCGACCGGAGGCACGGCCAGCGTGG